>VFKD01000090.1 GCA_009885735.1 bacterium | reverse complement strand
TTCAGTCGGTCCGGCGGCCACGACAGTGAGGCTGCCTCCTGCGGAGTTGAATAGAGCGGCTCAAGATACTTGGCGTACATTCCACCGAGTCCTCGCCGAGCCTCGTCCGGCGAGAGCTGGAACGGGAACCTGGAGGCCGCGCCCTCGGCGCCAACCCTAACCAGCCTTCCACGCACATGATAGAGTCCGTTCAAGTGCCTTGGAGCCACAGGATCGAGCGTCAGTCCCACTTCACGCACGGCTTTCAAGACCAGAGTATGGACGTCGTAGATGAAAATCGCGCCCGCTTCGGCGTACAGCTTCTCGGCGAAGGGCTCGCGCAGGGTCTGTACCCTGCCGCCAGGCCGCAACCTAGCTTCGAGCACCGTAACCGAGAATCCGGCTGTCACAAGTTCCGCCGCGGCGGTGAGACCGGCCATGCCCGCTCCCAGCACCACCACTCGGCGGCCCGTCTGCCGCACATAGTCGCTGGGCCACACTGCGGCAGCCATCGCGCCTCGCAGGAGATCCCGTCTCCCAAACGGTGGACTACCTGGTATCAAGGCTGATCGCTTCCCGATTCGTTTCGCGCGACCATACGTAGAAGCCGATCCGGCAGAACTCGGTGAATCCAATTCGCTCATAGATGGGCTGCCCCATGGACGAAGCTTGGAGGATGCCAATGCTCAGCCCCATGTCGGCGCCCATCTGGAGGGCAGCCTTCGTAACAAGTGTTCCGATGCCCTTATCGCGATGCTTCGGCACGACGGCTACGCAGTAGATGCCCGCAACTCCCGCCGCGCCGGTGCATGACGCGCATCCAACGGGCTCTCCACGATGGTAGGCAACGATTGTCCGTATCGGCGCATTGGGGCCGAATCCTCCCGCACAACAGCCCTTGGCGGCAAACTCGGCAACTGACCGGTCTAGGCCGTACCCATGCTCCATCACCGCGACAACGTCCTTGACGGCAGTTTCATCGCCAACCTCTTGCAGAGTAATCCCTCGCACACTTCGTGTCTTCAGCCTCGCCGTGCAGAGATCGATTGCCATGCCCGGAAGAGAGGCTCCCAGCGTCATGCCATTCGCTATAAGCAGGCCGTCCAGATCAGTCGGGCTGTCGGAAGGGCCGATTACCCACCCGTAACTTGGCGAATTTGCCTGATACCAGCGACACAGCGCGCTGACCGCTCCATCGGCGTCGTCCATTGGCAGGCGGGTGGAGAGAATCACATTGGCCATGGGGTGCGGCAAGCCGGTGTGGAAATGAACCATGCCGTTTGCAGCGACGAGGCGGCTCTTCGGCATGAGCGCCCAAAGATCGTAGACAGCGCGAAAGCTCTCTTCGATAGCCGCAACCACGCCGGCGGGGTCGAGCGACGTAAGCAGTGCTGTCAAATCTACTCTCCTCCGCCTGAGGAGGACCTCAGGATCGGCGGCGTTCGTAGAACAGCGTATCGTAGAGCGTCTTCCCAATCCAGAGTATGGCCACGATACCAACGATGCCGTTCTTCAAGCGCAACGGAATGGCCTCCGAGGGACTCGGAAGAAGCGTGAGCGTCCAGAACGCGATGATGACCGTACTTAGTCGAAACAGCGCGTATCGCAATGGCGCCATCTGGTTTCTCCTTCACAACCCCCCGGCCCCCTAATGGGGGAGAAGGGCCTATGGAAGCGGTGTTACCTAGAACATTTGAGTCCGAAAAGATGTTGTAGTTGTCTCAAGTCCTGGAAACCGCTCAGAAGTTCCGGCCGAGCCGAAAACATAGTCACTGTCATGCTGAGCGGAGGTTCAGCCGTTCCGAACCGAAGTCGAAGCATCCAGGCGTATCCGCGTCGGTACGACGGGACCCTTCGACTCCTCGACGATACGGCTGTCGAGGGCTCAGGGTGACAGTATGTGACCGC
>VFKD01000191.1 GCA_009885735.1 bacterium | reverse complement strand
TTGGTGTATCCAACAAACTTCGACGCCACTGTCGCAGTGGCCCGTTCGATCTCGGAACCGCCGCCCTTGGCAAACACCACGCGCTCGCCCCCGGACTCGCGCGACCGTTTGCGCTGATCCGCCATTGCCTGCTCGAACCCGTGGGTGTCTACATTAACTCCGCTCTCTGCCGCGATCTCCTTGGTGAGGTCGAGAGGGAACCCAAAGGTGTCGTACAGCGCGAATGCCGCAGCACCCGACAGCCTTCCAGACTGCTTGACGTCAGGCTCTGCAAGCAGGTCCGTAAGTCGGGCGATGCCGTGGTCGAGAGTTCGCAGGAACCGTTCTTCCTCCGCCTCAATGGTCTTGAGGATCAGGTCGCGTCGCTCTTGGAGGTCCTGGTAGAACCCCCCCATCTTCTTGATGACGGTGGGCGCAACCTCGTGAAGGAACGGCTCGCGAAGGCCCAGGACCATCCTGCCGAAGCGCATTGCGCGGCGCATGATGTAGCGCAGGACATAACCTCGGCCCTCGTTTGAGGGGAGAATGCCGTCCGCAATGCAGAACGTCATCGCCCGCACGTGCTCGGCCACCACGCGCATCGCGAAATCGGTCTCATTCATCGTGCCGCCGTATGCGCGGCCCGCCAGGTCCTCTATTTTCTGAAGAATGGGCCTGAAGAGATCGGTCTCGAACACGCTCCCAACCCCCTGCAGCACTCGAATGATGCGGTCGAGCCCCGCGCCTGTGTCGTTATTGCGGCTGGGCAGCGGGGTTAGCGCGACAGTGCCGTCTGCACTCTCTCCGCGGTCGAACTGGGTGAAGACGTTGTTCCAGATCTCCAGCCACCTGCCCGCGTCGTCGTCGATCAGGTAGCGCTGAGTGGCGGTCAGTGACGCATCACTGGTCATCTCATCGAGAGGCGCAACTCGGTAGAATATCTCGGAGCAGGGACCGCACGGCCCGTTAGGACCTTGGCTGATGACGTTCGCAGGCCAATAGTTCTTATCTTCGCCAAGGCGATGGATTCGGTCGTCCGGCAGTCCAATAACGTCGTGCCAGACGTCATAGGCCTCGTCGTCATCCTGGTAGATGGTGACGCAAAGCCTGTCGGCGTCGATAGGCAGCACCTGGGTGAGAAACTCCCACGTCCAGGTGATCACCTCTCGCTTGAAGTAGTCTCCGAAGCTGAAGTTTCCGAGCATTTCAAAGAACGTGCAGTGCGAAAGGTCGCCCACGCTGTCGATATCCGATGTGCGCAAGCACTTCTGAACCGTCACCACGCGCGGGTGCTTGGCAGGAGCTTGGCCTCCAAACCACGGTTTGAACTGCTGCATGCCGGCGGAGGTGAACAGAGTGGACTCGTCTGGAATGCCAAGAACGTCCACGGGCTCAAGGGACGCACTCGGGAGCAGAACATGCTGCTTTTCCGTGAAGAAGTCGATGTAGGCTTGGCGAAGTTCGTGGGCGAGCATCGGCGGCGGCGCTCCGATTTGCCGCAAGAGGCGGCCTAG
>VFKD01000537.1 GCA_009885735.1 bacterium | reverse complement strand
GACGCCATTCTCGAAGCAAACTCGGTCGGCATGGAAGTCATTGTAGCCATCACCGAGGGCATTCCCACTCGCGACATGATAGAGGCCGTCCGAATTGTGAAGCTGGGCTCGTCCCGCCTTATCGGGCCGAACTGCCCTGGCGTCATCACTCCGGGCGAATGCAAGATCGGCATCATGCCGGCTACCACGTTCTCTTCTGGTCCCATTGGCCTCATCTCGCGGTCCGGCACGCTGGTTTATGAGATTGTGGACGAACTGACTCGCGCGGGCCTCGGCCAGACGACTTGCGTGGGCATTGGCGGCGATCCAATCATCGGCACCAGCTTTATCGATGTGCTGCCTCTCTTTGAGAAGGACCCCGCTACAAAGGCTGTGGTGATGGTGGGCGAGATTGGCGGCTCGGACGAAGAGATCGCCGCCGAATACATAGCCACGATGACCAAGCCGGTCATCGGATTCATCGGCGGACGCACCGCGCCTCCCGGCAAGCGAATGGGCCATGCGGGCGCCATCATCAGCGGCAAGAGCGGCACTCCTCAGGCGAAGGTAGATGCGATGCTCGCCGCCGGAGTTAGCGTGGCAGACACCACGGCGGACATTCCAGCGCTTGTGAAGGCGGCGCTCGGTCTCTAGAATGTGTACGGCATCGCGAGTCCGTTCGTCCTGAGCGCGGCTCAGTTGTATCGAGCCGCAGTCGAAGGATGCGGTTGAGTCGGGCAGCATCACAGCGCTGCACGCTGTACTTTGTGAGTAGGAAGTAAATCCGCTCGTCCTGAGCGCGGCAAATCCGCTCGTCCTGAGCGCGGCTCAGCCGTATCGAGCCGCAGTCGAAGGATGCGGTTGAGTAGGGCACCGCCACGGTAAAAATCAGCGCGACGCTATCGGCTCGACCACCTTTGTGCTCGAACCGACATGCGACGATATTGAGGAAAACATGTACCTAACAAACAAGAAAGTGGCCGTGATGGGAGCGGGAGGGGCGATCGGCTCAAACCTCGTTCAGGACCTGCTCGCCACGGGCACCGCAAACCGAATTTCGATGTACGATCCGTTCCTTCCCGGCCTCGAAGGAGCCGCTGAGGAGGTCTACCACTGCGCCTTCCCCGGCGCACAGGTCACCTTCACCACGGACGTGGCCGAGGCGCTCGATGGCGTCTCGTACATCATCTCGTCCGGCGGCGCGCCGCGCAAGGAGGGCATGACCCGCGAGGACCTTCTTAAAGGCAACTGCGAGATTGCGAAGGGCCTTGGCGAGGACATCAAGCGTCACGCGCCGGGAGCCGAGTTTGTGGTCATTATCTTCAACCCGGCGGACATCACCGGGCTCACCACTCTGGTCTACTCAGGGCTCAAGCCTGGGTTTGTCTCCACCCTCGCCGCGCTCGACAGCACGCGGCTGCAAACCAAGCTGGCACAGCACTTCGGCGTGGTGCAGGATGAGGTGACCGGCTGCGCGACCTATGGCGGCCACGGCGAGAAGATGGCGGTCTTCAAGGGCGCAATCGCTGTGCAAGGCACGAAGCTGACCGACATTCTGGCGGGAGGATCCGCGAATGGCAAAACGCTCTCGCCCGAGGAGTGGACCGATATCCAGGAGCACGTTCGAGGCGGCGGCGCGCGCATCATCAAGCTGAGGGGCAGGTCTTCCTATCAGTCGCCGTCCCACCAGAGCGTGGAGATGCTTCGCGGGCGCATTCAGGGTGGCGGATACCCGTGGCCGTGCGGATGCT
>VFKD01000613.1 GCA_009885735.1 bacterium | reverse complement strand
TTCGCAGCCTTGGCCTCGCGGTTATCCTCATCGCAGGGCTGCTTATCACGATTATCGCAGGCATACAGGTCATCCCATCCGAGATAGAGCGCCGGACCATCTACACAGTGCTCTCAAAGCCGGTGAACCGCTATGAGTTCGTGCTAGGTAAGTTTTTGGGCGGCCTCAGCACAGTGTTCGTGATGATAGCGGCAATGGGCTTGGTGTTTCTTGGAGTGCTCTACTGGCAGGAGAAGGCGTTCGCCCCACAGATGGTGATGGGTGTGGTGATGACCTTCTTCCAAATGACTCTGCTAGGCGCCATGGCCATCTTCTTCAGCACGTTTGCGACGCCGGTGGTCAACTTCTTCCTGTCGTTCGGCGTTTTCATTGTGGGAAACATGTCCACGGTAACGGAATCCCTGCTCAGCAACAAGAATCCGGCTACGCGCATCGTGGCAAGCGTGGTCCATTACGCCATTCCGAACTTCGGCAACTTCAACATCCAGAACAAGCTGATTCACCCCACAGTGACAATAGCCAACGAGAACGTCTTCATTCTCCAGAATATCGTTTACTCGGTGATCTACTCCGCTATCCTGCTCATTCTGGCTATGCTCGTCTTCGACAGGCGCGAGGTGTAGCGCGGCCATGTCAGCGAATACCCGAAGCAAACTTAAACTTGCCATCATCCCGCTGGCCATCATGGTGGTCATCGTTCAAGCGATGCTGGACCCGCAGAACCGTAAGCTGCACGCAAATGAGCGATCGATGGTGCAGGGACTCTCGAACGAGTTCATTCTCGGGCCGCTCCTTGGGATGCAGCAGGCGGTGGCCGGCCTGCTGTGGATCCGCGCGGACGAGTTCTTTCACGAGGGCGACTACGACGCCATTTTGCCAGTCGTGCGTATGGTGACGTGGCTCGATCCGCACGCTCTGGATGTCTATATCACCGGGGCTTGGCACCTTGCATACAACTTCACGGACAGCAGCGAACGGTCAGATCGTCGCTACATTCCGGCAGCACAGGCCCTGCTCGAAGAGGGGTACAAGAACAACCCGGAGATCTACGACATTCCGTTTGAGATAGGCTGGCAGGCGTCTGACAAGATCAAGGACTACACGCGAGCTGAGAAGTGGTTCAAGATAGCGAGCACCCTGAAGGCGGCGGACGAAAAGGGCGAGCTAAAGAAGGAAGCGCCGGCTTTCGTCAAGCACATGCTGGCCCATGCGTTTGCTCGCCAGGGCCGGATAGACGAGTCGATCAAGGTGTGGGATGAGTGCCTAGTTAAGAGCGAGCAGATATACAAGGACAAGCCGGCCGACTTTGCTGCTCGAAGCGTGCGAGACAGTGAGCGCCACAACCGCCAGTTGACGCTCAAGCGCCGATATAGCCGAAACGAGCACGAGATCAACTTTGACCTCGATCAGAAGCTCACGAAAGGCATCGACGAGGCGACGGGAGCGCCTGTGCCATTGGATGCCGCGAAGTTCCTAAATCAGGAGCAGGTTGCCAACCGGCTAAAGCAATACAAAGACGCCGGCGAGCCTGCGCCCCTGATGGACGTGGGCCAGCTTCGGCCCCCAGCAGTTCAGCCCAAGTGGAACACCGCATTCAACGTGCGCCCAGTGTTCTCGGCGCCCAAGATCCTAGAGCTCAAGGGCCAGTTCAACGTAGGAGACGGCGCCCGAGTCTACATACGGATGCACGACGAGGGGTGGCGTGAGCGGTCGTTGAAGGAGTTCGCCTTCGAGGTCAATCAGGATCAGACTATCATGGTGGACATGCACTCAGTCCGCTCCGGCGCCTGGGGCCGCAAGATTGACATGTCCAAGGATCCCAAGATGTACAGCTTTAAGTCCGATAAGTTCTACCTCGTCTTCGAGTTCAACCCGAATACGACTTCTCCGTTCATCCAGGACCGGTTTGGGTGGAACGGCGAGGGCCTGGGCGACGCCAAATACATGTGGACCGACACGACGAAGGTCAAGCCGGTACACCTCATTCGCAAGGTATACCTTCTGTCTCGCGAGCAGATACTGGGCAGCAAGCCGATCCGCGAGGCCGACGTAGTGCCGAACGAGGTGTATGGCCGGCTCCAGGCTGGAACTGCTGTCGGAACCGGATAGTTGGCTGCGGTGGCTGCATCCGTTTGCAGGATGCAGCCACCGTGCCCTATGCGACCATGCGTGCTCGGCGAGGTTCAACGGGCGCAATCGGTGATGATGGCCAGGCCCCGCGCATCGGCAAGCATACGAACCGTGTCAGAGCCGGAAGGCAGCAGCACTAAGAATGACTTCCCGAGTGCCGCGGAATTACCGGGCCGGAGTTGGTTGCGCCCGTTGAGCCTCGGCCAGCATTCGTGGTTGAGCTAAGCTAGTATTTCCCACAATCGAACCAATCCATCTCCGTGTTAAATGGCCTATCTATCGCTATACCGAAAATACCGTTCGCAGTCGTTCGATGAGCTTGTGGGCCAGCCGCACGTCACCGCAATCCTGCAAAACGCGGTTAGGCTGGGCCGGGTAGCGCACGCCTACCTCTTCTGCGGTCCCCGAGGGTGCGGCAAGACCTCCACTGCACGCCTGCTGGCGAAATGCCTCAACTGTCTAGCCTCCGACGGTCCAACTCCTACTCCGTGCGGCGTCTGCGACCTGTGCGTGCGCGTGCGCGATGGAGTGGCCATCGACGTGATCGAGATGGATGCCGCTTCTGAAACCGGAATCGACGATGTTCGCGAAAAAATCATCGAGAACGCAAAGTACTCTCCAGCAGAGTCGCGCTTCAAGGTCTACATCATCGACGAGGTTCATGACCTCAGTGCAAAGGCGTTCGATTCGCTTCTGAAGACTATCGAGGAGCCTCCAACGCACGTCATCTTTGTCCTGGCCACCACCGAAGCACACAAGGTCCCCATCACGATCCGGTCACGCTGCCAGCGGATGGACTTTCGCAGGGGAACTCTGCGGGACCTTGTTGCAAACCTACAGCGGGTCTGTGCAGCAGAAAAGATCGAGTGTGAACCCGGCGCCCTGGGAGCCATCGCCGTGGCCGCCGAAGGGTCGTTTCGAGATTCACTCAGCCTGCTGGAGCAGGTGACAGCCTATACGGAGGGGCCAATCACCCTGCAGACTGTCAGCGCGTCCATTGGCACCGTGGGCCCGGACTTGCTCGACAGGATTACCGCGTCAATTGCCGACGACGACATGGTTGCCGTCTTTACCCTTGCGGGACAACTGGCGGACGAGGGCAAGGATGTTCGGCAGGTGCTAAGTGCGCTGCAGGCGCACTTTAGGGACCTGCTCGTTGCCCGACTAAACCTTGGCGCCGACGCCTTGCACGAGGTCGATCCCGAGCGGCTGGACGTATTGGCTGCACAGGCGTCGCGGTTCACACAGGTGCAGCTCCTTGCGATGCTCGAGCGGCTCGCCGAGGCGGAGCGGGATTTGCGATATACTCACCATCAGCGGCTCCTGCTCGAGCGCACGTTTTGGCGTCTTCTGCCTGCGAATCTGCATGGAACCGTTGCCGCGCCCACGCCTCCTCGTGCTGCCACGGAGCCGTCGCAGGGAAGGGCCGAGCAAGCGTCGCCACCTGCTCGAAGAGCGGCTTCCGAGACGGCGTCACCGCCGAGCGCGCCTCCTCGTGCGGTTGAACCGGATGTTGAGCCGGCTCATGCAGTGCCAACCCGAAGCGTGGCAGAGATCGACATCGGTGAAGTTCGCAGGGTTTGGTCTCGGGTCCGCACAAAACTGGTGCGAACGTACCCAGCGGCGAGTGTTGCTTTTCCCGACGAGGTGATTGTCTCCGCAATAAACGGGCAGACCATTGAGCTTGCATTCCCAGTGGACAAGGAATTTAATCGCACCAGGGCCGACAAGCCGAAGGTGCGCGAGGCCGTCGCCGCCGCCTTCTCGGAGGCGCTGCGAGTAGAAGGCATTCGAGTCGCGTGCGTCCAGACGTTCGCTCGCGCGGAACCTGGCCCGGCCACTCAGCCTGCGAGTCCCGGCTTGAATTTTGATGCGGTTCCGGATAAGCCATCTGAGGCCCCAGGCGCCGTGGACCAGGCAGCCGTGCCCACTGAGGATGAAGAGCTGTTTCGGCAAGTGTCCGACATCTTGGACGCTCGCCCTGCAGATGAAGAGACATAACGAAAGGAGATGATTGCGCAATGAACAAGGGATTTGGCGGACGAGGCGGCTTGGGCGGCTTAGGGGACATGGCTAAGCTCATGAAGCAGGCCCAGCGGATGCAGGAGGACATGGTGAAGGCTCAAGAGGAGCTGGACGGTGTTCGGGTCGAGGCATCTACAGGCGGCGGTGTGGTGAAGGCGACGGTGAACGGCAAGGGTAAGCTTGTTGCCATCAAGATCGACCCGGAAGTAGTGGACCCAGGCGACGTGGATATGCTCCAGGACCTGATCCTATCCGCCGTGCAGGAGGCCGAGGACAAGGCCGAGGAGCTCCAAACCGAGCGGATGCAGGGTGTCACGGGTGGCTTGGGACTTCCGCCCGGCATCTTCTAGCCTGCATTATTCACATTGCACGGGAAAGGGTCACAAGCTATCAAACGGTCATTCCCGCACGATCCTAGCGGGA
>VFKD01000729.1 GCA_009885735.1 bacterium | reverse complement strand
TATGCTATAGAGTTTGTGTCCGCCCTTGGTCCGTGCATAGCCAATGGGTGACTCGGGGCCAAACGGGTCGCTTGGAAGGTGCGTGAGGTAGCGCGGCACGAGGTCACCCAGCTGGTCGGGAAGGCGTCCTTGGTCGAGTTTGTAGGCTCTCAGGGCAAATTCGATTAGCAGAAGTCTGTCTTGGACCATGAGGTTCGCGTTCCAGAACCTTGCTCGATCGCTCGACAGCAGCGTTCCACGTATGCCGTGGCCACTAAACGAGTCAATTGCTGTATTCACCAGTGGCGGCGGAAGCCTATCTGCAGTGGCAATATCTGCTTCGAAGTCGCGTGTGCAGTCAGCCATCATTCCTCTCTTCGAGGCAAACCAGCCGCTATGAGTCATCGCTCCGGGTAGGAGCCGCCAGCCCGGAGCCTTGAACACCGCCATCAGAAAGGACTGTTCCTTGTACATATCCTGGCGCAACGCCGCGCTGAGAGACGGCCTGCTGTTATCGAGGCCCTCGAGACGCCTCGCGGCGCTGGCCGCGGCCTCTGAGCTTGCGCGACCTCTGAGCTGCCACATGCTTGGTATGCCAAAGCGTGCAATGCGTTCGCCGCACATTCGGCCGAACGTGCCCTCATTTCTCCCAATCACGTCACCCAGTTGAGCAATGTCTACATATCTTGCCAATGCTTCGTCAGGGCGGTTCGATGCTGCCCGCTCCATCGCACGCAGTGCCATCAGACGCGCGAGCTGCTCCAGGTGGATCCTTGGCAACGGGTCGGCCTCAAGTGGATCCGCGCGCGGCGATACGTAGGACTGCTGGAGGCTCGCCCGAACGAGAGCAAGCGCCTTCTTGTTGCGGGCAAGCACCGCGCGGCACTCTTCAGCCCGAACTGCCGAAACGGTCAGTGGTGCATTCTCGCCGGAGCTAAAGACTTTGTAGACAGCGGCCCAGTCGTCTACGCTCTTCCAGGCTAGTTCCAGCGTGTCGTAGGCGTTGACATTAGGCAAGACCTGCGGTGGGATGGTCACTTTGGGATCAATATTCGCCCACCTGAAGTAGAGCCATGAGGCGAATGCGATGACCAACCCTACTTTGATGACCGGACGCAGTATTCTGGCAATAGGGGCCGAAAGGCGAGCAACCCGAGCATCGCCGTTCGTCCGGCGGAGGCCAGCGTGAGGGCTGGGTTCTGTGACGCCGACTGATGGTGGGCCCGCTTGGGCATCGGCGCTCGTTGGGACAGGTTGCACCTCGCCAACTACTGGCAACTCGGTCTCTGTAGACTGAATGGACAGCCGCACTCCGCCCTCGTGACTGTTCATCTCATTTCCCGTCCACGCCCGACACGATGTCCCCCACCATGCCTAACAGCGTAGACCCATCCTGGTCGGATATGCTTGCCCGCACATTCTGAACGCCGCTTAAGCCTTGTTCGGCCCCGTCCGGTCCGACGCTGCGAATCTCGTATCCGCGTGCGACCCGCGAGTAGATGAGCGGCTCTTGGGGCCGGAACGGATCGCGAGGTACGCGACCAAGGTATTTGGGGGCAAGGTCCCGCAACGCTCGCGGGTATGCGCCGTGCTCCAGCAGATAGGCGCGCAGGGCAAATTCCGTCATGAGGATTCGGGTCTTCGCCCGGGACTCCGCATCAGCCACAATCATGCCGTCGTAGGGCTGCACAAACACTTGCGCTTCAGGGTCTAGCCAAGCCGGCTTAGCGCCATTCGAGCGAACTGCTGGATAGGACTCGGCATCAGCAATCTGCCGAATCATTGAATCCGTGTACTGCTGCAGGAGGCCGACCTTCGTGACGAAGTAGGGGCGCGGACGCAAGCCGAAGCTGCTCGTCATCTGGCTTCGCCACCCATCCTTCCGAACGAACGCAAGTAGGCGATCTTGGCCGCTCAGCATCTCCTGTCTCAGCGAGCTTCCCAAGGTCACTCGACCGTTGACGAGCTGTGAGAGCGTGGCTGCCGCGGCGGCGGCGCTCTTCCGGTCCACCGTTTGGACAGTCCTCCAGGCAACGCTCCTCCCTCTTGCGACTATCATCTCACCAACTATATGACCCATCGCCCCTGCGTTGCGGGCCACATGGTCGCCCATTGCAAGAAGTTGAAGTGCGTCGGCAAGCGCCTCCTTCGGTCGAGACTCAAGCAGACGAACCTCTGCGCGAAGCGCGAGAAGTGACGCCAGGTCTTGAATCACGGATGCCTGGCCGCTGTCCATGCTCTCCGCTCGGCCCCTCGGCCACGCGAAGTCCTGCCGCAAACCCGCCGAGATGCGGCTCAAGCTGTTCCTATTTCGATAAAGAAGGTACTTCCACACATCAAGTTCGGAGCTTCCAATCTTGCCGATGGTGGTCTCGATACGCTTGAAGGCATCTCGAGCCATTCGCCCAGCATCGGGCGAGATTTCACTCCTCGTCCACGTGTCGAACGCATTGACGGCTGGCAAAACCTGCCTTAGAACTTGCACATCGGGGTCGCGCTCCACCCAGCGAGCACCTTGCAGTCCCGCGATGACAAGCAGCGCTGCAGCGCACACGGAGAGCCGTGCGAAGAGACGGTGGCGAGAAGCCGCACGTGCATTGCGAGTGTTGGCGGTGCCCGAGGGAATGTCCACACGCGCAAGCGTGGAGCTTATGCCGTCCTCGGGCAGAGGCTCGGCACGAAGGCGCCGCACGCCCTCGCGGAGGGTGAGGTCGGCAGGGGGATGCGCTGAGAGGACCAACGGATCTGTCGTTGCCGGCTCCTCCTCAATTGCTTGCAGAGATAGGTGCTGGCCGCCCTGTTGCGCGCTCATCTCAGTCCCGATTCAATCCCGCGATGATGTCGCCCATGCTCTGCATGTCAACAGACGCGAGCTGGTTCGTCCTGTCGTTCACTTTCATAATCGCCTTACCGCCCTGGTCTATGCGATCCGGTCCGACGCTGTAAAGGGTGTACTTCTCGCCTAATACGGTGTATCCAAACGTCTTGGTGGGCCCGAACGGATCCACGGGAATCTTCGAAAGGAAGCGAGGCACGAGGTCTTCAATCCTCTTTGGGTATCTGCCGTGTTCGACTCGATATGCGCGAAGCGCCATACTGACCAGTAGAAGTCTATTTTGAACAATGCCGTGCGCGGCCTCGCGAAATCGCTCTACTCGATAGAGCGAGTTGTATGCACGCTCAGTTGGGCCTACGTCATTGGGGTCGTCCTCTGTTTGTGGAGGCGGTAGCTGGTCAGCGATAGATATCTGCTTCTCATAGGCGCTGGTCAATTCGGCCAGGATCCCCCGTTTGGTGGTAATGAGAAGCTGGGGATTGTGGAGCGTGCTCTGCCAACGCCAATATGCCGTCCGAAAGCAGTGCATGTACCAAGATTGAGCCCTGTACATGTCCTCTCGAATTGCATTGCTGAGCGGCTCGTGGTTTGCATCCAGCGCCACCAGTCGCTCAACAGCGCTACGCGCGGCCCCGGCGCTGACCTGGTTAAGGAGCTGCCATGCGACATTACGGCCCATCTTCTCAGTGGAGCGCCCGGTGAAGCGGTCGCTTGTCCCCCCATGCGCACCGGTCACTTCTCCCATCTGAATAATGTCCAGGCCCGTCGAGAGCGCCTCGTCAGGGCGACCCGCGGCGCGCTGCTCCATTACCTCTAGGGACATCAATCTACTTAGTTCGCGAAGGTGCGCTGACGGCAGAGAACTCAGATAGATCGGCGCTGTGCGGGGAAGAACATAGGGCTCACGCAGACCTTGTCGGATCAGCTTGAGAGTCACCTCATTGCTGTCGAGCACCTCGTTGCACAGACTTCTCCTGTCTGGAGCCTCACTATACGACGGTTGGTCACCCGTACTAATTGCAATGTAGACCGACTCAATATCTTTGAGGTGCCTCCATGCCCTCTCCCAGGTGTCGTGTGCGTTCTCTTTGGGCAGGACCTGGGCTGGTATGTTCAGCTCCGGCTCCATATCCGCCCAGCCAAGATAGGCACCGTAAACTGCCACCAGACTCAAGACGACCTTTGCGAAGAATCGTAATTGCCTCAGTATCATCCGAGCCAACTCTGCGCGTCGGACAATGCCAGCCATTCCCGTTGTTTGCCGCAATCGAATCACGCAGATCGCGCGCCCGAGACCATCCACCGGCAGCGGCTCGGCCCGCAGCCGCCGCACGCCCTCGCGCAACGTGTGGTCCGCAGCAGTTCGCCAAGGCAAGCACCTGCCCACAAACCATCCGCGTATCCTAGACATCCCCATCCTGTCTATCCATGTCGATTCTCTCAGACTGTGGTGTCACTCAGTTCAAGTTGACCCCGGCGACGATATCCCCGACGCTGTCCATCTTCGTTACGACGGCCCTGTCGGGACGATCATCCGCTTTCCTGGCGATGGGAGTTCCAAGCTGATCGATGCGGTCCGGACCCACGCTGTAGAGCTTATGCCAATGCTCCATGCGCAGGTAGCAGAAGGTCTTGTCGGGTCTGAACGGGTCCTTGGGCAGTGCAGAGAGGTAGCGCGGCACGAGGTCTTCAAGCTCCTTTGGATAGGCGCCATGCTCCAGCCAGTAGACGCGAAGGGCGAACTCGAGCATCAGCAGGCGGTTCTGAACAAGGCTGCGTCCAGCGTCGATGAACCTCATCGAATCGGAGGGCATTACGAGATTTCTAACCACCGGACTGCTAGTAACTAGTTCTTCGTTCGTCTGGGGTGGTGGAAGATTGTCAGCTGCTGCGATCTGCGTCCGCATGACCCTGGTGTACTCGCTCATGATGCCGCGCTTTGTGAATAGGAATCGATCAATAGAGAAACCGAAGTAGTTGGCAAGGTCGTCCCGCCAGACTCGTTTCTCAAAGATTGTCGTGAGGCTGGTCTGACCGAAACACATATCCTCTCGAATGGTCTCGCTGAGAGGCAGACGATTCGCCTCTAGTGCCGCTAGTCGGATGACCACCGCTCTTGCCGGCTTTAATCCCACATGATTCAGGAGGTCCCAGACGGGCTTGCGCCCAATGCCCTCAATCGCTCGCCCAGTCATTCTGCCCATGAGCCCGGCGCTCCCCGACACCTGTCCACCCATCTGCATGACGTCGAGGGCGGTGTCCAACGCTTGCTCTGGCTGGCCGAGTTTGATCTCTACCTCTGCCTGCATGGCCATGAGGCGCCCGAGGTTTCGAAGGTGGCCAACATCTGGGATGAGGTAGTCGAAAGACGTCGGCCTAGGTCGCACGTAGGGCTCTCGCAGCCCTTGCCTTACCAGTGAAAGCGTCCCTTGATTTCTGGCAAGCAGGTTGGCTCGCGCTCGCCTAGACGCCTCTACCTGCGCTGGACTTGCGTCCTTCTCGGGGAACGAGAGCTTGCTCACGCTCTCCAAGTCTGTGCCACGGTTCCACGCCTTCTCCCAGGTGTCATACGCATTCACCTTAGGCAGGACCTGCGGCGGAATGTACACCACCGGGTCGATATCCGCCCAGCGGTAGTAGACCCATCCTGAAGTAATCGTCAAGACCCCAAGGCTGCCGCACGCGATGGCGACGGCACGCACTACTCTACGCCGCAAGGCAGCCCAGCGAACGATGCGGAGCATCTTGCTGGACTGGCGTATCCCTAGCTTTGTGAGCACGCCGCGAAGTCCATCCGGCGGCAGCGGCTCGGCGCGAAGGCGGCGGACGCCTTCACGCATGGTCGCCACTGCCGGGGATTGCAGACGGTGAAGTCTCTTCATAGCACTCTATCCTCAACAGCCGTCGAAATCATGTTCCTGCCACCTGACTGGTCATGTGCGCTAGTCCCTATTGACCCCAGCTACGATGTCACCCACGCTGTGCATCGCAACGGTAGGATATTTCTCGGAGTGCTCGGAGCCCGTAGTCTTTAGGGCGGCTCCGCCCTGGTCCTGGTGGTCGGGTCCCACGCTGTACAGCACGTGGCCGCCACTAGTGCGCGCGTAACCGAACGTCTGTTTGGGCCTGAACGGGTCCCGAGGAAGCCTCGTGAGGTAGCGCGGCACAAGGTTGTCAAGCGTCTTTGGGTAGGCGCCGTGTTCGAGGCGATAGGCGCGCAAGGCAAGCTTGACCATGAGCAATCGGTTTTGGACGAGGTTACGCCCTGCCTCGCGAAAGGTCAATTCATTGGACCAGCCGGCAAATACGCGAGCCATTGATTCACGGAGGTTATCTGGACTTGGTGTGTTGGGCGGAGGAAGTACGTCGGCTGTGGCAATATTAACCATCATGAAGCGAGTGTAGTCCGCCACCAGGCGACGCTTGGTCGTGAAATAGAGTTCATAGGGCGAATCTGTCGCACCCCTGAATTTGCCCCTCCAGTCGTGACCGCGAAGCAGCTCGACAAAGTCCTGTTGGCCGCCATACATCTCCTCCCGAATCGAGCGGCTAAGCGGAGCTCGGCTCTTGTCCAACTCTTCAATTCGCCTCGACGCAACCGCTGCGGCTGCTGAGCTTACATGGTCAACTATCTGCCAGGCAACTCTTCGACCCATCGACTCGATGAGGCCTCCCGTCATTTTGTCCAGCGTCCCGCCGCTGCTCCCGACTTTGCTGCCCATTCGCATCACGTCAACTCCGGTGAATAGCGCGGAGTCGTCTCTTTTGGCGAAGTGCAGGTCCCGTGCTTTTAGGATCATTAGTTTCGCCAGACCACGAATGTGCGACATGTCGAACCCCGACCCGTGCAATAGGCTCGGCCTGGGGAGAACGAGGGGCTCATGCAAGCCCTTCCCAATCAGGTCAAATGTCTCATGGTTTCGAGCAAGGATTCGGGTGCGCTCGCTCGTTTGTTCCTTCGTCTCGTCGGGCGTCTCGCTGTAGAGCGTGTCGTTCGTGAGCGTCTCATTGCGCAGGTCGTACCCTACAGACCAAGCCTTCTCCCAGGTATAGAGGGCGTTAATCCTGGGAAGTACCTTGGTTGGAATACTGACCGTTGGCTCTGCGTCCCCCATCCGTAGGTAGACCCACCAGGGCACGCCAAGAAGCACTGCGAACAGGCCTGCCAGAATGATACTGGCTCGACAGCCGCGGCGTACGACTGACGCACGATGTACAATGCGGGTCATCCGTTGAGTCTGGGGAGTGCCAACGCCGTCGAGGGCATTGCGCAATCCATCGTGCGGCAACGCCTCGGCGCGAAGGCGGCGCACGCCCTCGTGGAGAGTGTAGATTACTGCTTCTCTCAATCGCCGTCTGCGAATTGGCTTCACGGTCGTCTGCCTTTCAGCGGCCTGTCTCGACCTCTTGGGTCTGCACCTCGGGAGCGGCCTTCGGCCCATAGCGGTCCAGCTCAATCTCCGCATCCGCAATTGCATCCGGCTGCGCAGCGTCCACTTCGGACAGCAGCTCGCGCAAGCGGCGGCGCGCTTCGAAGAGGCGCGACTTGATGGTCCCCGCCGGGACGCCGACTATTGCGCCTGCCTCTCGCGCCGAGTATTGCCGTACGTGGCACAGCACGAAGGCCACCTGCTGCTCCTCGCTAAGCTGCGAGATTGCCCTTTCCAGGGCCATGCTGTGCAGCGATTTGAACTGGTCCGGCGCGGCCACCTCGGACGCGGCATCCATTGACGCGGTCTCGTGCCTCGCCCGCAGCCAGTGCGTGTACTCATGATAGGCAATGCGGTGCAGCCACGTGGAAAGGCTCGCCTCGCCGCGATAGCCCTCCAGCGCCTGCCACGCCTTAACGAATGTCTGCTGAGTCAGGTCCTGCGCAGTCTCCTGGCTGCAGCACAGGCCGCGAAGCATTCGAAAGATGCGTGGAAAGGCCTCTGTAACCAGCCGTTCTCCCGCGCGCTTGTCGCCGGCAAGTATCTTCCTGGCAAGACGACGGTCTCCAAATAGGCTCAATCTGCACCGCCTTCACACTATTTGAGCCATCATAGGCCGGATCGGTTCGTTTTGCAAGATGGGGACGGAGAGGAAGGGACAAGAGGGACCAACGAGATTCAAGCGCCGCGAAGCACGGACATCGATCCTCGGAGGCGCCGTCCACGCTGTCCACCAAGTCCACAAAAGTAAAAGGGCGAGCCCCCAGCGCTGCTGAGGACCCGCCCAATCCGCCAGAGTTGCCTAGCCCTGAACCGGGTGACAGATGCCGAAATGCGCTCCGCTAGTGTCTGCAAGTACGGCGAACCGCACCATTCCCGGCACGTCTTGTGGTCCGGCGGTAACACTGGCGCCGTTTGCTGTGGCAACCGCCGCAGAGGCGTCCGCATTCACGACCGAGAAGTACGGCAGCCAGTTTGGCGGGACGGGTCCCATCTCCTCGGAGATCGCCATCATTCCACCCACGTAGGCGTCGCCCGACTTGTACATGGTGTACTCCCCCATGCTTTCATCCGTGGTCCAGCCAAACAGCCCTCCATAGAACGCTTTGGCCGCGGACGTGTCGCGCGTCATCAGCTCCATCCATGTCTGCGCACCCGCCTCGTCCACCACCTGCGCGCCGCAATGCAGCTTTGCCTGCCACACTGAGAACACGGCGCCCGAAGGGTCCGCCAGCACCGCCATGCGGCCCACTTCCATCACGTCGAACGGCTCCATGTAGATCTGTCCACCCAGCTCCTTCGCCTTCGCAGCGGCTGCGTCCGCGCTCTCCACGGAAATGTAGGCGCTCCAGCACGCAGGGTGCGTGGGCTCGCTGTCCAGGTACATCGCCGCGGCGTTCTTGCCATTCAGCTTGTACATGGTGTAGACCATGTCCGGGCCAATTGGGTCGTCCTGCGCCTCCCAGCCGAAGACTTCGGCGTAGAGCTTCTTCGCCGCGTCAGGGTCCTTGGTGTGCAGTTCCATCCAGCAGAATGTTCCGGGTGCAAAGCTCGTTACTTCCATCGTTCTTTCCTTTCAAGTGGGTCTATGTGATAGACGTACGACATTGGACAATTCGACAAGTGGGCTTCCAGATCGGTCATGCGAGCCGACAGAGGCCAATTACGGCGACTTGATCCCGAAATCTTTGAGCAGTTCAAATATGCTGAAGGTCTGCCGCCATGCAACGGTCCACACAAGGACAGAAGCGATACTCAAAATGACGCCCAAGGCGGGTATCCATCTTGGCCGTCGACGCCTCACCACATTGCTGACATTTACAAGCAAAACCGCAGTGGAAGATATGGCAAGGGCGAGCGCAGTCGTCTGAAGTACTGCAATCGGCGGATCCAGCCACGGTAACGGCGGCACCCGGCCACTTTCGCCAGTGTAGAGGCCTGTCGCGACGATGCTTAGCCTGTTGCTCAAGAAGGGCCCCGCGACCGGGGTCATCGCAAAGAGAACACCTGCAAACCAAAGTGAAGCAAGTACAAACCTCGCTGGGGCTTCAGGGATACTATCGGTCCTGCCGTCTTCCATTCTTGCACTCCCAACATCAAGATTTGATCCGGTCAGGCGCCGAACCAGTCCTTCACCTCTTCCGCAGCATTCTCGGCAAGCTCTTCTATGCGCTCAGGGCAGCGGTCAATTGCCCAGCGCGTCAGGTCGAGGGCCTTCATCAGGGCAAGCGCCTGAATTTGGGGCAGGAGCCGCGCAAACTCCGTCGCATCCATTCCGTAGCCGCTCAGGAAAGCTTGCACGACCAAGCTGTCCGGCGCATGATGACACAGTATGTGGACTAGATCGTAATGCGGCACAATGTGCGCTTCGGCAGAACCCCAATCGAGCAGGCTTACTTTTCCAGATTCGTCAACTATCGTGTTGCGCAGAGACAGGTCCCCGTGAGCAAGGCCAAACTTGTACTCTGTTTCTCGCATCTCGTGGAAGAGCTGCTGCAGACCAGGACGCTGTTCGCGCGTATAGACGTTCAGCGTCAGGAGCTCATCACCTTCTGTCAGGCTACTCCGATTGTACTCGGCGAATATCCGCCAGTCGGCGTTTGACTCTCCGTAGAGAAACCGATCCAGCGTTTCGCCAAAGCCGTCTACTCGTACCGAGTGCGTCAATCGGGCATAGCATCCGAGCTCGTGCCACACATGAATCTCGGCGGAGGGAAGGGTCTCTCCGTTGCCCCCCGGCAGGAGTGTTTGGAGCATAAACGGGCGCTCTCTCCAGACACCCACGTCCAGCACTTCAGGGCCAGGAACACCCGCGCGAGCAGCCTGCTCGATGCACCAACGCTCCTTTTGGAAGAACGCCTCGCCGCGGCTCGCATCGGCTGCCGTAGACACTCGCACCACGATCTCTTGGCCGGCGGAAGCTGCAACGAACACGAGGTTGACCGAGCCCAGCCCGACGATTGGAACGACAGACTCTGCGGGCCGACCGAAGTACCTACCTGCGACCTCTGTCGCAAGCTGGAGGTCTGCTCCTTCCATAAGTTTCACCTTGCCTGCTGCATCGCCACTCCGCCACTGTTCGGTAAGGATGACAGGACGCACCCTTCGACTGCGGTTCGATGCGCTCCTTCGACTCCGGCTCGATACGGCAAAGCCGGACTCAGATGATGGGTTGTCAAGCGGCTGCCAAAATCGGACTTGTACGGTAGTCTGCTGAGAGGGCTATACGGCCCTTCTGCTCCACACCCGTTCGCACTGAGCGCTCGACAGCCGTATCGTCGAGCAGTCGAAGTGTGCGCGGCTCGATACGGTCCTTCGACTCTGCCACGGTACGGTCCTTCGACTCCGGCTCGATACGGCTGAGCCGGGCTCAGGACGAACGGGTATGCGCTCCGAATGTGCGGGTGCGCGCTCAGGGCGAGCGGACTTGGTTAGGTGAGAACTCTTGTGCAAAGGCAAACAACCCGCAGGCTCCCACGATCGCACCACTTGCCACACTACCTAGCCAGCTTTGGATCCAGGTTCGCGGCGAGATCCTCGGGCGTCACGATAGACTCCACGCCGTTCTTGGGGACCTTCGCCTTCGCAATCCAAAGCAATGCGTTCAGCACGGATTTGCGGAAGTTGTCGTTGCCCCAATTCACGTGGAAGTGGCCGCCGGTGAACCCGAATCCGCGCCCTCCATCTGCACGCTCAATGGCCCAAAGCATGGTCTCGTCTCGGCCCGACGCGGCGATGATATGGTCGTACGGCCCCTGCGGATAGACGTAGGGACCTTTGCGAACGGCATCCGACGGCTTCGCGACAAGTATGGGCGTGATGCCCTTCATGTCGTCCCGAAACCGCATGTTGAAGTACCACTCGTCCTTCACCTTGAAAGGCTTCACTCCCTGAGTGATGGGGTGCTTCGGGAAGCTGGTGAAGTCCGGCTCCCAGATGGGGTTGCAGGAGTACATGTGCTCGTAGTGCCCGCCGATCCATTCCTTGAACTCCGGCCCGCCCTTGTGTGGGCGCACCTCCACTCCGAAGTGCGCGCAGCCAAGGCCGACGCCCTTCTTCATCAGAGCTTCGAGTACCTTGAGCCGCTCGGGCTGAACCGCAGGGTGGTTTTCGCCTCCATCCATATAGAGCAGAATCGCATCCGCGCCGTCGAACGCCTTCGGGTCGGAGGGCCAGCCGCTAAGGTAGAGCACGGCCTCCACTCCCGGCACTTTGTCGAGGCACTTCTTCAGCAGTGAGCAACCCGCGTTGAACTCGTGCATTCCGGCCGGGTGGCTTGGGGTGCCTGCCACCAATACGATGCGCTTCGGCTTGGCAGCCGCGAGCACATTCGAAGAGGCGGCCAGAAGCAATGCGGCGATAAGTGCGGAGCAGAACAGAGTGTGCAGACTCTTTAACATGGCGGGCCTTCCTTGTCCTTCAGTGCAACGAGATTCGACGCGGGCAGGCCCTGGTTCCTCCGTTGCCGCCATCTTGGAGTATGATAACCTCAAATGGCTAACCGAAGACTTACGATATTGGGCATCGGGGTGGTGATCTGCCTCTTCGGATGTGCTCGCACGCTTCTTCCGAAGGCCGAGCTGAACAAGAGACTAGTTGTCGCCGCGAACGAGGGCCGCATCGCAGACCTACGCGAGCTGCTCGATATGGGCGCAGACGCAAACCTGAAGGACGAGAAGGGCACGCCTCTCATCTCGACCGCTGCGGCGAATGGTCAGGCGGACCTCGTGGCGGCTCTCATCGGCAAGAAAGCAGACGTGGAGGCGCGAAACTCGTCTGGGTTCACCCCGCTAATGCATGCCGTAAAGAACGGCCGCACCGAAACTGCTCGCGTTCTGCTCCTGTGGCATGCTGACCCAAATGCGAAATCGCCCATGGGACAGACTGTGCTAGACATCGCCAAGACTCGCGGCGACGCAGAGATGGTCTCGCTCCTGAACGACAAGGGTGCGCGGGGCGCGGGTACAAGCTCGGTCGGGCAGAAGCCGTGAGCTAATCGGTGGACCGTGGACACAACGGCGATAGCAAGACATTAGGGGCGCGTCTTCTTCGTAAAGTCCAAACTCACCGAATTGATGCAGTACCGTTTTCCCGTGGGCGCCGGACCGTCGTCGAACACATGCCCCAGATGCCCACCGCAACGGGCGCAAGTTACCTCAACGCGGTGACCACCCAGGCTGTCGTCATCCTGCCGGACAATGGCGGTCTTCGCTGCAGGTGAATGGAAACTCGGCCAGCCGGTGCCCGAGTCGAACTTCGTATCGGAGCGGAAGAGCTCCAGCCCACAGCCCGCGCATGAGTAGGTTCCGTCCTCGTGGTGGTCCCAAAGGTTCCCGGAGAAGGCTGGCTCCGTTCCCTTGGCACGCAGCACGCGGTGCTGTTGCGAATCCAGAAGCAACTTCCACTCGGTGTCAGTGAGGGAGACTTTGCCGTCTTTGCCTGGCTTTGGCTTGGGCGAGTGAGGCGCGGCCGCAACAGTGCGCTGGGAATGCACCTCTGGGCTTGGCACGTTGAAGAAGTAGTACCAAACCGATGCGCCGAAGACGCCAAGCACGATAACAGCACGAAGTTGTGATATGCGTCGCCTGACCAAGGTCTATCTCCCCCGGATAGAGAATACGTACACTGAGGCGAAAACTGCACCCAAACTCGCCTAACCGAATGGAGAAGGTTATGCCTCGAGCTGCCCGGACTCTCACTCTCGCCGCCCCGTCGCTCCTGCGTGCATGCGGAATGGTCTTCGCTCGGCTAAGTCAGGACGGTCCTTCGCGAGCGATCAGCGCCGAGATTTCCGCCCTCAAGGTCGATACGGTGGCATGGCGCAAGATTCCCTGGAAGAGCTGGCTTATCGAGGGGCTTGCGGAGTCGCGGGCCAAACACAAACCCGTGCTGCTTTGGGTCTTCATCGACTGTCCCGCGGACGATGACGGAACTGCTGCACAGGAAGACATCGCAATGAGAATGGAAAGAG
>VFKD01000372.1 GCA_009885735.1 bacterium | reverse complement strand
TATCGGCCGCCCACTTCACCCCTTGGGTGGGCGAGAATTTGACCGGCAGTTTGGTGGCGGTCGTCGAGCCGTTGTAGCTCGGCCCGCGCCAGTTTGCCCAGTCTTGAGCGTGGGCAGATGTGAGAGAGGCGGCGAGGCCGCCAACTGCTAGGACCAGTGTATAAGTGCGCATTTTGTTCCTCCGAAATGGCAATACGATTTGTATTGTGTTTTCAATCCGCGCACTGAAGTACGCGGCTGTTGCTGCGAAGTCCGCCTGTGCGGACTAAGTCTCTAACCCACGCAGGTGGATTTTGCAGTCTCAGGGCCGGGTTTCAACCCGTGCCACACCGAGGTACTGCGTGCTCAGGCCGCCGCAATCCAACTGCGGGAAATGTCCGTACCATCTGTATTCGCGACAGCGTCGCTCAGTTCCTAGTCCACCAGATCCTTGCCCCGAGTCTCGATGACCCACGGCATCAGCAAGAGCCCCGCAAGCGGCACGAAGCCCACATAGAAGAGCATTGTGATAGCCGTTCGCAGGGAATCAGCGCCCCTCGACGCAACCGACCCCACAATGAACGGACCTGCGGCCGCGATGACGCGCCCTGCGTTGTAGCAGAATCCAGAGCCGGTTCCACGCAGCCGGGTAGGATACAGTTCCGGTAAATAGTACGTGAAGCTCCCGAACACGCCAAACACCGTGAGTCCGATGGGGAAGTACATGAGGAGCCTGGTGTAGTTGTTCATGTTCAGCCCAAATGCGCACATGATGGCTGCTGCGGAGCCCAGGAAATAGACAATAAACATAGGCCGCCTGCCCACAAGCTTGGCCATCGGAATGGTAAGAAGCGTCCCAATGAGCCCCCCCACGTTGAAGCAGTTCGTGGCTATCTGTTTCCACCCCTCGACGAGCTTGAGAGTTGCCGCCTTGTCGAGACCGTCCGCCACGGCAGTGGCCTGAGCAAGCCCTGCGGCAATGACCGGAATGAAT
The DNA here is from genome assembly GCA_009885735.1 of bacterium. Classification (GTDB taxonomy): domain Bacteria; phylum Armatimonadota; class Chthonomonadetes; order Chthonomonadales; family CAJBBX01; genus VFKD01. The sequence goes on along the minus strand of VFKD01000372.1, from coordinate 2,866 downwards.
GCGTTGCAGCTCCACCACATTAGGAGTGCTGTAATCGCCATCAGGAGGCCGCTAATCGTTATGGCCCGATACTGAGGGCTAAAGAGGTCCGAGATCGTCGGAACTTTCGCAGCAGCCTCCTTGACACTCTTCCAGCGCTCCGGCTCCTTCACAAACAGTCGAACCAAGAAGGCGACTGCTGCCGGGGCAAGGCCGAACAGGAAGACGTACCTCCACGAAACTTCCGGGCTGCCTGCGAAGTAGACGCCTGAAATCTGGTAGGTGACCGTGGCTGCCAGGAAGAGGCCCACCGGCGCAGCGGTGTAGAGAAGCGCACCTGCCTCCACGCGGCGCTTCTCGGGCACCACCTCGGCAACCATTGCGGCGCCTGCGGCCCACTCGCCGCCGATTCCCAGGCTTGCCACAATGCGACACAGCATCAGCACCCAGATGTTCGGGGCGAACGCACAGGCTGCGGTGCCGACCGAATAGAGCAGCATCGTGATGAGCAGCGTGCGAGTTCGCCCGATCTTGTCCGCCACCTTGCCGAAGAAGATGCCCCCCACGGCCCATCCGATGAGCAGGACGCTGGTGAGAATCCCGGTCCAGTACAGCGCGGCGGCCTTGGCTTCTGGGGTGCCGAGAGGTATCCCAAGGAGAGTAGGCACGCAGTTTGGCGCGACCTGGGTGAAGAGAGCGATGTCGAATGCGTCGAATCCCCAGCCCAGCCATGCGGCAAAGAGAACGGTCCATTGGTACCCGTTCATATCTAGGAGGCGGCGACCGCCCCGCTTTACTGTCTGTTCCGCCACATGCTCCTCCCCCTCCGCCTAATCAACTGTGCGGGTTGAATCCAACTCCGCCGCTTTAGGGGCCAGCCCCCAGCACTTCCTCCCAGTTCAAGGCTCAGTCCGAAAGTTCCTTTCCCCGGGTCTCGATCACCCATGGCAGGAGGAGAATCCCGGCCAGCGGAACCAGACCGACGTAGAAGAGCATGGTGAGAGCCGTACTCAGCGAATCGGCCCCTCGGGAGGCTACGAAGCCCACCAGGAGAGGTCCTGCTGCAGCCAAGACTCGCCCAGAGTTGTAGCAGAATCCGCTTCCGGTGGCCCGCAGCCGGGTTGGAAAGAGCTCCGGCAGATAGTACGTGAAGCTGCCGAACACTCCAAACACCGTCAGCCCCAGCGGAAAGTACATCACCAGCCTCATTTCGCCGCTCATGTCGATCCCAAACGTGCATAGGATGGTCGCAGCGGAGCCAACGAGGTAGACCAGGAACATTGGGCGCCTGCCAAAGAGCTTGGACAACGGGACAGTGAGAAGCGTTCCCAGCAGCCCACCCAGATTCCAATAGTTCGTGCCCACCTTTTTCCACTCTTCGGCCAGCCGAAGCGTTGCCGGCACGTCAAGGCCGTCCAGCTTGGCCTTTGCTTGCGCCAGGCCGGAGGCAATGGTAGGGTTAAAGGTGCTGCAAGTCCACATGGTAATTAGAGCTACTATGGCCATGCTTAGGCCGCTGAGGGTGATGGCCCTATACTCCGGGCTAAACAGCTCGAGGATGGAGGGCGGCTTTGCCTCTGCTCCTGCCGTCCGCCATCGATCCGGCTCCTTCACGTAGGCGCGCACCGCGAATGCAACCGCGGCAGGCGCGAGACCGAAGAGGAAGACATATCGCCAGGACTTCTCCGGGCTGTCCGCCAGATAGACCCCAGCTATTTGGTACGTTACCGCCGTGGCTAGGAAGAGCCCCAGTGGCGCTGCCGTGAAGAGAAGCGCTCCAGCCTCCACGCGACGCTTTTCGGGCACGACTTCCGCCACCATGGCTGCGCCTGCGGCCCACTCGCCTCCGATACCCACGCTCGCAATGGAGCGAACCAGGATGAGCGCCCATATGTTAGGCGCGAAGGCACAGGCGGCCGTTCCAAGCGAGAACATTCCCATGGTGATGAGCAGGGTGCGCTTGCGCCCGACCTTGTCCGCCAGCTTGCCGAAAACAATGCCTCCCACCGCCCATCCTATGAGGTGAATGGAGGTGAGCGCTCCGGTCCAGTAGAGGGTTGCCGCCCGTGCCTCATCCGTGCCGAGCGGAATGCCCAGCAGGGTCGGAACACAGTTGGGAGCCACTTGGTTGAACAGCACGGAATCGAAGACATCGAAACCCCATCCAAGCCATGCTGCGAGGAGAACGGTCCACTGGTAACCGTTCATGTCGAGCACGCGGCGTCCGTCGCGTCGTCCGCCGTCGATCATGCAGGCCTCCTCAGGTCGTGTGTGTCCGCACTAGGAGGCCGTCCAGCCGATGCAGTCTCTTCGGCTACTCTGCATCCTTCTTGTCGGTAAGGGCGCGCGGCAGGAACGGGATCGCAAGAAGAACCGCCGCAGTAGTTCCTGAATTCACCCACACGAGGTCCTTGAAGTTAAGGCCATACCGCGCCATGAGCAGCGAGCCAAACCAGTCGGAAAGGCCGAACGTGAAGTTCCAGACACTCATCATGATGCAGTAGCCCAGCGCTTCGCTGCCGCGCGGCGTGGCTCGGGCCGCCAAGTCGTAGAGCGGCAAGACGGCCATTGTCTGAGCGATGCCCTCCACGGCGGTGATCACAATCGCTGAGGATGGCGTCCTGTACAGAAGATAGACGAGAGTGCCGCCCGCATGCACGATGATGCTGAGCGTCAGAAGCGTCCGCAGCCCGAAGCGCCTGCACGCCAGGCCGTAAATAAGCGCGCCGAGCATCCCAAACAGGGCGGAGATGAGGCCGAGATTGCCTATGAACTGCTTGCTGAAACCCAGAGTATCGCGCTGGAAGTAGAGGAGAGGCGTATTGAAGCCAGGTGAGGCGATCACCAAGACCACGAGGCCCGCCGCGGCCCACAGCGTGCGGCTTCG
>VFKD01000418.1 GCA_009885735.1 bacterium | reverse complement strand
CGCGCTTCTCCTCTTGAATTGCCACGAGTTCATTGATGAGCCCCGCCGTGGCCAATAGAGTTCCCATATCGACGAGGCTAACGTCAGGCCGCGACACAGGCGCCTCGCCCCGAAGCTGAAGGGCCCTGCCCGCAAAGGAGTTGGTGTCGTCCAGCACCCTAAACGCCGTGATGTCAATTGTACGAATGGCTGTGTAGCCGTTGAACCGCACCGACGGGTCGACGACATGGATGAGGACTATCTCTGGAGATGCCCCTACGACAAACCCCTCAATGCGATCCTTGATATCCGGTCTGCGGTCGATGCGAACCATCAGTCCTTGTTCGCCCGTCTTGACGAGCTTCTTAAGCCACTTCTCCATTGCCTGCTTCCCTGCCTAATCTTGTGGTTATGTTCTCGCTTTCATGGTACCGCACGAAGACGGGTCAGCCGCCGTAAATCTTTCGATAGAGGCTGTTCTGACGCAGCAGCGCATCGTGATACAGACCTGCGCGCCGCAGATCTGGCTCAAGCATCGTCCCAATCGGATCCGCAATTTCGGTTGAAGCGATGCCGAGCAGGCTGAGTGCAACAACTGCTGCGCCACGAGACGATGCTTCGGCCTCGTCTGTCACCAGGAGCGGCATCTGTATTGCGTCCGCAGTCATCCGCGCCCAGGCTTTCGACGCACTGAGCGCCCCTCCGGAGGCCACGACAAGCTTCGCCGCAGGAAACTCTCGCCGGAGAACCTGCACAGCCAGAGAGAACCGAAGCGCGACAGCCTCCATTGCCGCCTGGAGCAAGTCGAGCGGAGATGCCCCTAAGGTGAGCCCATGCACAGCGCCCTTCGCGTCTGGCCGCCAGCCCGTGCTCCGCTCCCCGGCAAAGAAGGGCAGCAGGTCTATTCGGTGTGCAAACGGCACGCGGGAGGCGAGAGACGACTCAATCTCCGCATCATCGGCGGGAAGCGCGAGATTCGACCGCATCCAGGCATAGAGGTTTCCTCCATCGCTGAAGGCGGCTCCCATGATGGGCCGATGGCGATCCAGGCGATAGCACCAGAGGTCCGGGGGTATCGTAAACACGTCGGACCGAAACAGCACGCGCACGGCTCCGGAGGTTCCAAGGTTGAGGGCGAATCGCGTGCCGTCCTCGCATCCGCTGCCCAGGTTGCCTGCGGCGCCATCGCCAATCGCCGGAGCCCACAGCGCCTTCTGCAGGCCCGGCCATCTGCCGCTGAACTCTTGCGCCAGTCCAACTGTGCCCTGGTCGATGTCCACAATCGAGCCGAGTGATTCGGCCCCAATGCCGGCTGCTTCGAGCATCTCTGGGGCCCAAGCAAGCCGCGACTGGTCGAATAGGCCGGTTGCGGACGCCATCGAAACGCTGCATCCCGAGGCTCCGGTTAGACGAGACCGCAGATACTCCCCTGGCGAGACCCACTGCCGCGTCCGGGCGAACTGCTCCGGCATCGCCTCCCTTAGCCACCGCAAACGTGCCGGAAAGTAGCTCGAATGCAGCGCACAGCCTGTTCGAGCATGCACGGAACCTGCATCTAGTTCACGGGCAAGCTGCGTCGCCGCTCCGGATGAACGAGTGTCTGCCCAGGTGATGAGGGGCGTCGTGGGCTTCCCGTTGCCATCGATGCCCACCATGCTGTGCCAGAAGGTGCAGGTACCCACCGCTGCGATTCGGCTCGATTGCTTCCCAGACCTGCTCCAGATGCGGTCAAGGCACTCTGCCACGGCGTCTACGATGGCCTCCGCGTCGCACTCCGAGGCGCCCGGAGGCGAAGTCCGCATCCGTATCTCAACCTGGTGACGCAGGCCCGGAACCGCCATTCCGTGAGCGTCGAAAACGATTGCGCGGCACGACGACGTTCCCACGTCAATGGCGAGAACCAGTGGGTCCAGATTCATTCTGCCAATATTCCCCTCGGGTCAAGGAGCCACTGCACCGGAAGGCGAACTCCT
>VFKD01000003.1 GCA_009885735.1 bacterium | reverse complement strand
GAACTGCCGGCTCTGGTGTGGCCGCCGCCCGGGCCTCCATGAAGGCAGCGACTGCGGCAGAGCGCTCCTTCACGGGCGGGACGCCCGTACCGCGCGGCACAAGATCGCCCGTGCCGGGTTCCTCTTTGACCGGCGGGATGCCCTTGCCGCCCACGCTTCCGCGTGCGCGAACCACCGCTCTTGCCGAGGTCCGTCTCGGGGTGGTTTGCTCGGTTTGCCGTGGGCGGAGTTCAAGGACCAGCATTGAGCCGATGAGAGCCGCGCCCGCCAGGGCGATGCCGGCAACCAGGTTGCCAAGGAGGCCGACGAGAAGGCCGGAGGCGATCGTTCCAAGGTAGCCGCCGCTCGATCCCGGTGTGACGGCGACGGACGGTCCCGGCAGCCCGATCAGCATCTGCCGAGCGCAGAGAAGCACAAAGAGCAGGACGGTGCTGCCGATTACCGGTCTCAGGAGCTGCTTGGGAGAGTAGCCGACGAACAGCAGCGAGGCGGCCATGAGCGCGAGAAGGGCGGGCAGTGGAGCAAAAACCCCAAACGTGAAGCGCAGCGCGTCCGGCACAATGGTTCCAATCCCAGGCTGGCGAGGAGACACCAGCCAGATCAGCGATGAGGCGGCCAAGCCAAAGAGGGCGACGGCCGCTGATGTGCGGCTAACCCTGAAGGAGCGCTTTTGCCTGCGTCTCATCGCTTTTCTCGTCGGAAGTAGTATCGGTGGTGTCGACAGGTCGAAGTCCTCGCGGATGCACCTCAACGGCGGCAAGCTGGGGCAGTTCCGCTCCAGAGATGCCCATCTCTCGGAGCTTGCGCGCCGAGCTCATCACCCGGGACTCCAGCGAGCCGACAGCCTGATTATACGCGTTGGTCGCATTGGTTAGGGAGCCTCCCACCCGTTCAAGATGCTTCGAGAAGACCGTGAGCCGCTCGGCAATCTCGCGGCCAAGGTCCGCCACGCGCAGGGCATTCTGGGTGGCCTCCTGCTGCTGCCAGCCGAATGCCACCGCCTTCAGAAGCGCAAAGAGAGTGTTTGGGCTCGCCAGCAGAACTCGGTGTTTCAGCGCCTCCTCCATCAGCATTGGATCGCGGCCAAGCGCCGCGCTAAGGCAGCCGTCGTTTGGAATGAAGAGGATGACGACCTCCGGCGAAGCGCTGAACTGGCTCCAGTAGCCTCGCTGGGCAAGCTCCTGCACGCGCCGCTTCACCTCTCGGGCGTGCAGATCGAGGTGCCTGCCGCGGGCGGAATCGTCCGGCGCTTCGCTCGCATTCAGGAAGTGAGTCATTGGCGTCTTGGCGTCCACCGGGAGCGACTGGGAGTTCGGCATGCGAATAACCATGTCTGGCCTGCCCGCATCTCCGTGGACCTGCTCGCTGAAATCGACATGCTCCGCCATGCCCGCCATCTCCACCACGCGCCGAAGCTGCATCTCTCCCCAGGCGCCCTTCACATTCGGCGAACGAAGGGCGTGGCTGAGGTTCGTCGCTGTGTCGCTCAGGGTTCGACTGGAATCCAGCAGGCTGCGAATCTGCGCGGAGACGCCCTCGTAGGCGCCCTCGCGCTTGGCTTCGAGCGCCTGGATCTCTTTCTTGAGGCTGTCTAGCTGTTCGCGAACGGGAGTTACGACTCCGTCAATCTGCTCCTTGTGCATGCCCCAGTCGCCGCGAATCTGCTCAAGCACCACCGCCATTTTGTCGGAGGCAGTTTTGAGGAACGTCTCGGAGTTGCCCTGAAGGGTGCGCGCAGCGAGCGACTCGAACGCTTCGCGGAGGCGGTCCTCCTGGCCCAGCCGCCACTCGCGCTGCTCCACTTCCGCGTCGTGTCGTGCGGCGAACCCGGCCAGGTCCGTTCGGAGCTTCTCGGCCTCCACCTTGAGCGGACGCAGCTCATCGAGCTCCTTAATGGCGACGGCCTGCTGCACAGCTTGAACCGCCAGACGCGATCGGCAAGACAGCCAAACGACAAGGCCGGTGACGAGGCCGCCAAGGAGAGCGCCAAGGAGGATGGCAACGGGGGTCTGCACGATAATCGTTTCCGGAAGAGATGGATAGCAAGGATAGGCGAGGATTCCACAAACAGGGGAAGCAATCCTGCTCGTGCTTACAGACAGACTTCTATGCAAGGGGGTGACACGAAAACGGGAGGGAGCTGGAGGAGATTGACCGCACCGTGTGTGGCGCATACTTCGCTCGGCGGTGCCGGCCATGCTGGGCGATGATACGCCCGACCACACCCGCGAGCCTAGGTCACTCGTCCAGCCCCCTCCCGGTGTGAAGCTTCAGAGGAGTCAGGCGGCGTCATGCCCAAGAGCCCTCCTTTCCGGAAGCGGTTCCGACACTTCAAGGCATCTTCGCGATGTCCCATCCGTCGGACCGACTGTATTGTTGCTGCACCATCTCAGGCAGGAGTCTAACGGCGGCCTCCTTTCCTGACCCGGCTCCGACTTGGCAAGGTAGTGAGGCATATTCCTCACCATTGCCGGTACGACTACCTCTATTACACCACGATTATCGGCAGATGTCAAGCACTATTTTTGCCTGTGTCGCTGAACCGTAGTCGGTGGTCCATTGGTGGCTCTGAGCCCTAGGACGAACAAGGCGGGTCGACGGGCCGGACGGGCTAACTGCAGTTTGCAAGTAGACCATGCGGTCGCATACCGCTCTAGCCCGACCTATTCATGAACCTGCCTGCGGTCCGGCGTCCCCGTTAGACCATGCGGTCGCATACCGCTCTGGCCCGACCTATTCATGAACCTGCCTGCGGTCCGGCGTCCCCGTTCAACGTCACAACGGGGCAGGCGATCTTGCGCAACCTCCGCCTGCTGTCATGCTTGCGCAACCACCGCCTCCCGTCATTCCCGCATGTCGTTAGCGGGAACCCAAGCCGTTACCGAACATGCGATGCGAGCCGCACCTCAATCTGAAATTGACGATGACAGGTCCAGCCATGCAGGATTGTACTTCTCGATCATCGCGATCTTCCAGGCTCGACGCCACTTCTTGACCTGCTTCTCGCGGACAATAGCCGCTTCCATCGAGTCGTGGACTTCAAAGTAAACCAACATATTGACACCATATCTGGAGGCGAACCCAGGCACCGCGCCTACTTGGTGCTGACCCACCCGAGCGGCTACGTCACTGGTTACGCCGGTGTAGAGCGTTCCGTTTCGCTTTGAAGCCATTATGTAAACGCGCGGTCGTTTGGTGATCTTCATGCGATTCAACCCCAAGGATCGTGGGTTCCCGCTAACGTCATGCGGGAATGACGGTTTGACAGTCTGTATAGCTTTCACGAGAGACGTGAATTGTGCAAGCTTCTGACCGCGACAGACGTCAACGCTCTCTGGCTGCCTCTCCGCGCGACTTCGACTCGTCCTCGCGCGCTTGTTCAAACAACACTTCAGCTTCATTCTCGCCTATGCCGGCCGCTGCAAATCCCTCGCGAATGGGCCTCAGAATCTCGTCCAGAGCGGCTGCCTTATCCACTTCCCGAACGATCAGAGACGATGCGTAATGCTCTACCGCAACTCCGTGCCGTGCAGCCAGCCGTTGGAGCTCCCTTTCCGCATGGGGCGTCAGCTCCAAAGTGATGGTCATGAGAATCCCCCTTAAATCGCATTATCGACACCACGAGTCTACCATCTGGACGGACTTGCCGCAGACCCGGAGGCAGCGTACCGACATGCCCACACCGATGGACTCTGTGAGTCCGGTTTGGGCTGCCATGCGGTAGACGCCGCGTGAAGCATTCAGCGCGTGTTGCGCGGGCGTCCTCCCGCTGTCGCGGCCTCTTGGCAGCGACCGGAGCAGAAGCGCCCTGCGCCGCACGCGGCGGCAAAGTGTTCTTGGCAGCGCGGGCATATGCGCGTGAACGCGGCGGAATTGCGGCGCTTGGGCGCACGATAGATGAAGCGCCTGCTATACTCGCGGAACGACACCGGCACGTTCTCATAGCAGCGAGCGAGGGCAGGCCGAAGCCTGTTCGAGATGGTCTGCTGCGACGTGCCCAGCGCCTTTGCGATCTCGGCCTGCGTGCATCCGTCCGCCCAAAGCCGCACCAGAGCCCGCGCTCCAGGGGAGAGGCGGCTCACGCTCGCGAGGAACTGAAGCTCCTCGCGCGCACCCTGGCTGCAGGCTTCGGCGAGCTCCTCGATTCCCGTCCCTGCGACGGTGCGCCTGCTTCTGCGCATCAACTGTCGCTCGGTGAAGGGGCCTTCGCCGCGCTTTCGGCCCGGAGGGCACGCGAGGCGGTCGGCCTCAGCCTCGATGGAAGGTTCTGCAGTCGGCGTTTCCGGGAAGTTCGGCATCGTGCGGTCTCCTTGCGGCGAAGATGATATAGTGTACTAACGTCTACTATACGCACAGTATACGTGGCTTTGTTCCGCCCGTCAAGGGGCAATTCACAGACAAATTGCGGGTGATTCTTGACGCGGTGTTGAACCGATACTGATAGGGCCGAAAGAATCTCGGCGATTCATTGACTCGGGTAGGGGCTTTCGTCTATACTCTACAGGTTTGGGGCAAGCACCGTCTGACGGTGAAGTCCAAGATCCCTAATTCGTTCCTACGAGGAGGTCGCCCAGGGCGCGGAAAGTGCGCCCGCCGAGTGCTGCTCAGGGCTTCGCGTTATCGGGCCAAGTGCGCCTGTGGCGCCCCTCCTCCGTGTGCGAGAGGGGCGTTTTTGCTGTCTGGGGCCGAAGTAGCGGCAGTTATGCTCTGTTGAGAGCAGCGCCCCACGGTTCCCCACCATCCTAGAGGAGGATGCATGCCGACGATTAACCAGTTGGTCCGCAAGGGTCGGGTGAGAATTCGCAAGAAGAGCGGTGCGCCAGCCCTGAAGGGGAATCCCTTTAAGCGCGGCGTGTGCTTGGTGGTGAGAACGGTTTCACCCAAGAAGCCAAATTCAGCCCTGCGGAAGATCTGCCGCGTGCGCTTGACGAACCATATGGAGGTCACGGCCTACATTCCTGGTATCGGGCACAACCTGCAGGAGCACTCTGTAGTGATGATTCGCGGGGGTCGCGTTAAGGATCTACCCGGAGTTCGCTACCACGTGGTGCGCGGAACTCTTGACGCTGCCGGCACTCGAGACCGCAAGAAGAGCCGCAGCAAGTACGGCACCAAAAAGCCGAAGTAGCACCAAACTGTTTTCGATGGCGCGTCGACATTTGTGACCACCGAGGTGGCGCGTGCCGATTCGCCCGTAACGAGGAGAGCGCTAGATGCCGAGAAAAGGTCCTGTTCGACGCCGTCCACTAACACCCGACCCGGTGTTCAATCACTTGCTGGCCCAGAGGTTCATCAATCGCTTGATGATGGACGGCAAGAAGAGTGTTGCGGAGCGCATCTTCTACTCCGCACTGGAGATGGCGGAGAAGAAGGCCAGTCAGCCCGGCATTGAGATATTCGAGCGAGCCATAAAGAACGTGATGCCAGTCGTGGAGGTTCGTCCTCGGCGAGTGGGCGGCTCCACGTATCAGGTTCCGGTGGAGGTTCGCCCGGAGCGGCGCACGGCTCTTGCAATTCGCTGGCTCGTGGTTAATTCGCGCAAGCGGGGCGGCAGGTCGATGATGGACAAGCTCTCCGCCGAGTTCCTGGATGCGGCGAACGGGACGGGTGCAAGCGTCAAAAAGCGCGAGGATAATCACCGCATGGCGGAGGCGAACAAGGCGTTCGCCCACTATCGCTGGTAGTAGATGGTAGACGCATCCTTCGACTGCGCCTCGAAACGGCTGAGGCGCGCTCAGGACGAACGGACCCTCCGAATACAACGGAACTGGACGCAGGCTGACTGAGCATCACGACGCAACGCGGCGTGGATGTATGGCTGTCCGAACACGCTAACGTACGAAAAGCGCCGAATAGAGCGCCACGGTGAACTCAGGCAAGGGATGAAATGGCACGCGAGTACTCTTTAGAAAAAACCCGCAATATCGGTATTGCGGCCCATATTGACGCAGGCAAAACGACGACAACGGAACGCATTCTGTTCTACACCGGACGTACGTACAAACTCGGCGAGGTGCATGAGGGCACGGCCGTAATGGACTACATGGCTCAGGAGCAGGAGCGCGGCATTACCATCACGTCTGCCTCGACCACTTGTTTTTGGAATGACCATCGCATCAACATTATCGATACTCCCGGCCACGTGGATTTCACTGTCGAGGTGGAGCGTTCGCTTCGCGTGCTGGATGGCGTGGTCGCTGTGTTCTGCGCAGTGGGCGGAGTGCAGCCGCAGTCCGAAACAGTGTGGCGCCAAGCGAGCAAGTATAAGGTTCCGCGGATTGCGTTCATCAACAAGATGGACCGAATGGGCGCGAACTTCTTCTCGGTTGTCGAGAAGATGAAGGAGCGCCTTGGCGCGAAAGCGGTGCCGATCCAGATTCCCATCGGCGCGGAGTCGGAATTTAGCGGTATTATCGACCTGATCACCATGCAGGCCTCCATGTATCAGAAGGACGACGGGCGCGAGTTTGAACTCGTCGACGTGCCTGCGGACATGATGGACCTGGCCCTGGAGTGGCGCGAGAAGCTCGTCGAAGAGGTCGTTAACTTCGATGACGCGCTCATTGAGAAGTTTCTGGAAGGCGAGAAGATCACCGTCGACGAGGTCCGCTTGGCTCTGCGCAAAGGCACCATTGCGGGCAAGATTGTTCCGGTGACCTGCGGTTCTGCCTACAAGAACAAGGGAGTGCAGCCGCTGCTGGACGCGATTATCGACTATCTTCCGGCTCCGATTGACCTTGAGCCGGTAGTCGGCAAGAATCCGGACGGCACGGGTCACCTCGAGCGCAAGCCGAGCGACAGCGAGCCGTTCAGCGCGCTGGCGTTCAAGATTGTAACCGACAGATTTGGTACGCTCACGTTCTTCCGTGTCTATTCCGGCACCATGAACAAGGGCGCGACGATCTACAACGCCACAAAAGAGCGCAAGGAGCGCGTCAGCCGAATTCTGCGAATGCATGCAAACTCGCGGGAAGACGTGGACGTGGTCTACGCCGGCGACATTGCGGCGGCCATTGGGCTGCAGTATACGACGACGGGCGACACGCTCTGCGACGAGAATAAGCATATTCTGCTAGAGTCGATCACGTTTCGGGAGCCCGTAATTGCGCTGGCTATTGAGCCCAAGACCAAGGTAGACCAAGACAAGATGGCGATTGCGCTTCAGAAGCTGGCGAGCGAGGACCCGACGTTTAGGGTCTCGACCGACCAGGAGACTGGGCAGACCATCATCGCCGGAGTGGGCGAGCTTCACCTAGACATCATGGTGGACCGGATGAAGCGCGAGTTTCAGGTCGAAGTGAATCAGGGTGCGCCGCAGGTGGCTTACCGCGAGACGGTTACCAAGAAGGCCACGGCCCGCGAGCCTTACAAGCGGCAGACTGGCGGTCGTGGACAGTATGGCGATTGCGAACTGACGGTAGAGCCGCTTGAAGTGGGTCAGGGCTTTGAGTTCGTCAACAAGGTCGTGGGCGGCTCTATTCCCAAGGAGTACATCCCGGCCATCGAGGGCGGCGTCAAAGAGGCCTTGGCGGGCGGAGTGGTGGCTGGTTATCCGCTGGTGGACCTTCGGGTTACCGTGGTAGACGGATCGTATCACGAGGTGGACTCCTCGGAAATGGCCTTCAAGATTGCCGGAAGCATGACGTTCAAGGCAGCATGCCGGAAGGCATCACCGGTTATCAAGGAGCCCATCATGGCGGTCGAAGTGGTGACCCCCGAGCAGTTCATGGGCGATGTGATAGGCGACATCAACTCCCGGCGTGGCCGCATCGACGGGATGGAGCCCGGTCCGGGCGGACTGCAGGTGATCAAGGCGCAGGTGCCACTGTCCGAGCTGTTCGGGTATGTCACCACGCTGAGGTCGCTTTCTCAGGGGCGAGCCGATCCGAACGTCGAGCCGTCGCACTATGATGAGGTTCCGCGCCATATCTCGGAAGAGATCGTCGCGAAGATGCAGGGCAAACAGTTGGTCAACCGATAGGCAACGAGCGCGACAGCATCCGGCACGAAGTGGCCGGATGCGTCCCTCTTCCCTAATCCCGGAGGATTGTGATGGGCAAGCAGAAGTTTGAGCGAACAAAGCCGCATGTGAATATTGGGACGATCGGCCATGTTGATCATGGCAAGACGTCGCTCACGTCGGCCATTACTCGCGTTTTGGCGGAAGTTGGCGGCGCGACGTTTCAGGCGTACGACCAGATCGACGCGGCCCCAGAAGAGAAGGCCCGCGGAATTACCATCAATACGTACCACGCCGAGTATCAGACCACCGCGCGCCACTATGCTCACGTGGACTGCCCTGGTCACGCCGACTACATCAAGAACATGATCACCGGCGCGGCGCAGATGGACGGCGCAATCCTGGTAGTGAGCGCAGCGGACGGGCCGATGCCGCAGACCCGCGAGCACATCCTGCTTGCACGGCAGGTGGGCGTTCCGTACATCGTGGTCTTCTTGAACAAGTCGGACCTGGTGGACGACCCGGAGCTCCTTGAGTTGGTGGAGCTTGAGGTTCGCGAGCTGCTGACCAAGTATGATTTTCCGGGCGACGACGTTCCGGTGATCGCAGGCAGCGCGACCAAGGCTCTTGAGAGCGCGAGCGTGGGCCGAGATGACGAGTGGAACTCGAAGATCTGGGCGCTGATGGATGCGGTGGACAGCTACATCCCAACTCCTGTTCGCGAGGGCGACAAGCCGTTCCTGATGAGCGTGGAGGATGTCTTCACCATCACGGGCCGCGGCACGGTTGCCACGGGCAGGGTCGAGCGCGGTCAGCTCAAGATTGGCGAGACGGTGGAGATAGTCGGGCTTCGACCCACGAAGTCGACGGTGGCCACCTCGCTCGAGCAGTTTCGCAAGACGTGCGACTTTATCGTGGCGGGAGACAACGCGGGCATTCTGCTTCGCGGGCTGAACCGCACCGACATTGAGCGCGGCCAGGTTATCTCGAAGGTGGGCAGCATCACGCCGCACACCGAGTTCCAAGCAGAGATCTATATCCTCTCCAAGGACGAGGGTGGACGGCACACGCCGTTCTTCTCGGGCTATCGTCCTCAGTTCTACTTCAGGACCACGGACGTAACCGGAGAGATGTTCCTTCCCGAGGG
>VFKD01000399.1 GCA_009885735.1 bacterium | reverse complement strand
GCTGCTTCCCAGGGTTCACGATCTTCACCTCTTCAGGCGCGCCTTCATTGTAAATTATGGTCTGGCCCATTGGTCAATTCCTTCTAGGTAACTGTCGCCCGGGAATAAGTACGCTGAGCAGGTGAGATGGCTTATGCCGTTCTCCGTGCCTCTGTGTCTCTAGCGCAGCGGGTGGTTCAATCTTGCCGGTAATACCTATTTGCGTACATCCGGCTCGAATCAATCCTTGTTGATTCTCGCGACAATATCTCCCGTGCTGTGCGGCTGCAATATCGGTTCAACCGGATCGGCGCCTCTGTCGCGTTTGATCGCACGACCGCCCTGATCGATGCCGTCCGGACCGACGCTATAGACCAGAGGTCCCTTGGAAGTGAGAGCATAGGTGAGCGGCTCCGCCGGACGGAAGGGATCGCGGGGAAGGCTCTTCAAGTAGCTTGGCTGCAGCTGCACGAGGCTGGTCGGGTATCTTCCGTTATCCAGATAGTAGGCCCGAAGCGCAAGCTCCACTACGAGCATTCTATTCTGAACAATGCTCCGCCCAAGGTTCGCGAATCTCCAGGTATTCAGGTTCGGCGCGATTGCGCCTCCAAGGGTGCCGTAGGTCCATGGCCCAACAGACTCGCCGACCGTCGGAACTGAGCCCGCACGGGCGATCTGCTGCTCCATGGCCTGGGTGAATTCCGCCATAAGGTTTCGCTTGCTCGTACGCAAGAGGGCGCTGTAGCCTCCGAGTTGCTTTAGCGCCTCGATGTTTTCACTGTCGTACATACTAAGAGTTCGATCATAGACCTGCGTCCTCCAGTCCCATCGCTTGAAGAGCGTCAGCAAGTGGGCCTGCTCGACAACCATCTGCTCCCGCATGTTCGTGCTTAAAGGTGAGCGATTAGCATCCAACTCCACAAGGCGGTCGATAGCGGATCGAGCGGACTTCGAATCGACCCGGTCGACGAGCCGCCACAGAACTTCACGGGCATACTGCTCGGTTCGAAACGAGACCGAACGAGCCAAGATATTGCCGTTCTGTGCCGTTTTCTCCGCCATCTGCATTGTGTCCACTGCAGTTGCGAGAGCGCTGTTCGGCTTGCCGCTATCCAGTTGATAATTCGCTTTCAGCGCCATGAGCCGACCCAACTGACTCAGGCGCTCCCGCCCGTAGTCCACGCCATTAGGAGCGCCAGCAACGCGCGGCCGCACGTGGGTTTGGGTTAACGCTTGCCGAATGAGGTCAAATGTTTTCTCATTCTCTGCAAGTATGCTGGGAAGGTTAGGAACTGGATTAGCAATGTTTGTGCCCTGTCCAGGCTTCGCCTTGTTGAAGACCTCGCTAATCTCTTCAAGACGCCGAGATTTCGTCCACGCCTCTTCGAGCGTGTCGCGCGCATTCACCACCGGTAACACCTGCGCCGGTATGCTGATTTCCG
>VFKD01000354.1 GCA_009885735.1 bacterium | reverse complement strand
CTGGATTGTGGCACGGGCGTCTCGCCCGTGAAAGACCATGCGCGAGACGCGCATGCCACGAACGGCCTCTGCGGAGCGCGGGCGTCCCGCCCGCCACGGCAGCGCTCACGCACCCTCGCCTCATCGTCGCGGGCCATGGGACCCAAAGGCGCCCGAGACGGGCGCGCTCCGAAGGTCTCCGTGGAACGGGCGCCCCGCCCTTGGGTCTGGATTGTGGCACGGGCGTCTCGCCCGTGAAAGACCATGCGCGAGACGCGCATGCCACGAACGGCCTCTGCGGAGCGCCGGCGTCCCGCCCACCACGCCCACACAAGTGCCTGCCGCAAATGGGTGCGTAGGGCTGCGGGGCTTGCCCTGCCCGCCGTTGAACGCAAACACCTGCGATTGAAATCGCGGCTGTGAACGGCACAAAGTCCGCCTGCGCGGACTACTCGCGGAGCGCGGGCGTCCCGCCCGTGAAAGAACATGCGCGAGACGCGCATGCCACGAACGGCCTCTGCGGAGCGCCGGCGTCCCGCCCGCCACGCCCACGCCCCGCTCGCCCTGAGCCCGGTTCAGCCGCACCGAACCGGAGTCGAAGGGTCGAAGCATCTGGCGCGCATCAAGAGCAGAAAGCCGCCGCCCCTCCATTCCTGCGCCGTTCCTCTTCGCTCCTCTGCGACCTCCGCGGTACCAATGAGCCGTTGACCCTCGCCGCGACCCCGAAATCCCCCTGGGGGCGCTTCCTTGCCTAACTCACACCTTCTTAAGCGAATTATCAGCGAAATCGCCGAAAAATGACGCAATGTGACGGTAATGTGACGGACTCGATGACGGTAGCGTGACGGTAGCTCGATATAATTGACAGGATCAACTGGCTGCGCGGCTGCAGTTCGGACGGCGAATCTGTTGCTCGCAGTCAGTTGCAACACATCTGCAGAACCTGGACCGCCGCAGTCTGCTAGGGTGCCAACGCCATGAACCAGAAGCTGAACAGAACCACTCGAACGCTGCTATTGATCTACATGCTGCTCTTGTCCGTCGCGACTCGGGCGAATCCCATTCATGCGCATGAGAGCGAAAAGCGCCTCTCAGTGTCAATTGAGATGGCCCGGACGAAACTGCCGTTGCTGGACGGAGTCTATCACTGCTTGCGCGGTTAGCTGTCCGCCCTGTCGCGAATTGAAAGGAACTGAAATGCTCAAGTTCAAGCGCTCATTCTACGCAATCATCTCGATGTTTCTTCCTACAGCCGCGTCGTTGCTCCTGGCTGCGGCTCCCGCTCGGTCTCGAGCTGACGGGGAGCTGCTTGTATCTGATACTGGAAGTGGAAGAATCCTGCGATATGACACCGCGACAAGCACGTTCGTTTCATTCATTACTGGTCTTAGCCTGCCTGAAGGCATAGACTACGGTCCCGACGGCAAGCTGTACGTCACGCAGTACAGCGCTGGCAATGTCTTGCGATTCCTACCGGACGGCACACCCGATCCATCGCTACCTACGCCCGGAGTGTTTTGCAGTGGCCTGTTTCGCCCACTCAGTATTACCTTTGATGCTATCGCAGGTCAAGCCTACGTGGCGCGCGAATTTGCCACCGTTCTTTACCGATTCAATCTGTCCGACGGGGCCGCAGCCGGCACGGTTGGCTTAGGATTCGTTTGGAATCCGTATCAAGTACGAATGGGGCCTGACGGCTACCTCTATTTGGCGAACTACGGAGGCCCAGTCACTCGATTCCGGCCCGACGGAACGGATCCGATGGACGTTGCTCCTATCGGTGGAACCAACGGGCTCGACTTTGACAAGAGTGGCAGGCTCTACTTTTCAGTGTACGCTGGCCCAATCTACCGGTGGAATCCAGCAACTCCAGCGGTCGCAGCTACGATCTTCAGCACACCCGGAGGAGCCATATCTGGTATTCACTTTGACGCTGCTGGGAACCTGGTCGTTGGATCGTCTGGAACAGGTACCGTGGTGTCGATAAACCCTGCAGGGACGACGGTCACCACTCTTGCGACTGGATTGAACTACCCGCAGTGGGTGACGATGGCGCCGTTTCATATTTATGTGTCGAAGTATGACAGGGTCGATAAGTACACCGATTCCGGATGGCTTGTCGGCACCCAAATTGCAGGTCTGGCGACCGTTGAAGGGATCAACTTTGGCCCAGACGGCAAACTCTACGTCTGCGAGCTCGGCAACAATCGAATACTGCGCTTCCTCGCAAACGGGGTGCCCGACCCTGATCTGACGCCGGCTGGTGTGTTCGCGAACGTCTCTGTTCCCATCGAGATCACGTTTGACGCAATAGGAAGAGTGTACGTCTCCTCAGGCTCAAACAATGTGGTACGGTTCGAAGCGAGCGGCACCTCTCCAATAACATTTGCCATGCCGTCCTACGGCCTCCGCGTGGGTCCTGACCAACTGCTGTACTCGGCGCACTATCCGTCAAGCACAATCTACCGAGCAAATCTGGACGGAACTGCTGTCAGCCCTATCCAGAGCGGCCTCGGGTGGGCCTATGGAATTGACTTTGATTCCCAGGGAGTCATGTTCGTAGCCTGTGAATTGGATGACAAGGTGTACTCCTGGGACGGCATCACTGCGCCTGCCCCTTTTTCAACCATTGACGCCGCACACTCCTTGGCTGTAGATCGCTCCGACAGGGTCCTTGTCACCAACTATGGCAGCCTCGTGCGGTTGCTTCGCAACGGTGCGATTGACACCACTTTCAAGCCGGTCTTCGATACTGCCATATTCGTGGCTGTACCGCGTGGTTCGGTTGCTGCACCTCCACCCCCACCCGCCGACACCACGCCTCCCATCACAGTGGCCACTCTCTCGCCCGCGCCGAACGCGGCAGGCTGGAACAACTCCGCCGTCCTAGTAACACTCACCGCGACGGACGCAGGCGGCTCGGGCGTTAAGGAGATTTCGCACAACGGTCTTGGCTCGTTCATTGTGGTCCCAGGCTCGATGGCCACCGTGAACTTCAACGGTGAATCCGACACCTCTGCCGGAACCGCGCTGTCGTTCTTCGCGAAGGACAATGCATCTCCTAGCAACGTCGAGACCACCAAGACACAGGTAGTTAAGATCGACCTCACGAAACCGGTCCCGACCAACCAACTCGACCTCACCACGCCGGAGGACACTCCCAAGACGGGAACCGTGTCGGGCACCGACGCGCTGAGCGGCGTGAACCCGATGGGATACTCCAAAGCGTCGGGGCCGGGCCACGGTACGGCGACGGTCGCGGCGGACGGTTCGTTTACCTACACGCCAAACCTGAACTCAACCGGTCAGGACACCTTCACGTTCACCGTGACAGACAATGCGGGCAACACAGACACGGGCACTATCACCATTAACGTAATGTCCGAGGACGACGCACCCGTCGCGAACGGACAGATGGTCACCACCGAGGAAGACACCCCCATAAGCATCACGCTCACCGCCACGGATGCCGATGCTGGAGACACTCTCACCTACATAGTTGTGGACCCGCCAACGTTCGGCATGCTCTCAGGTACCGCGCCAAACCTAACCTACACACCGAACGCAAACTACAACGGCCCGGACAGCTTCACATTCAAGGCCAACGACGGCGACACGGACAGCAACATCGCAACGGTCTCCATCACGGTGCGCCCAGCTGACGATCCTCCCATTGCCAGCGACTCGATACACACAACTCCAGAGGATACCGTGCTCAACGGCATGCTTGTTGCAATGGACCCGGACGGCGACTCGATTACCTACATGAAGGTCTTAGGCCCAACTCACGGCGCCGTGACCGTGAACATGGACGGTACGTTCACCTACACGCCAAACGCAAACTATAGCGGTCCAGACAGCTTCACGTTCCAAGCGTCCGACGGAGCCGAGCTCAGCAATGTGGCAACAGTAACGATTGATGTAACTCCCGTGAACGACACGCCCACGGCTAATAACCAGGACATCGTGCTCGAAGAAGACTCGGTACATAACGGCATGCTCACGGCGAGCGACATTGATGGAGATCCGCTCACCTACCTGCTTGTCTCACAAGCAACGCACGGCACAGCCGTGGTGAATGTCAACGGCTCGTTCACCTACACTCCGAACGCAAACACCAACGGCATGGACAGCTTTACCTTCAAGGTACACGACGGACTAACAGACAGTAACACGGCGACGGTATCTATCACGGTCAATCCGTTGAGCGATCCGCCGATTGCGGACCCGAAGATGGTGTCGACCAATGAGGACACGCCAGTCACCGACCAACTCACCGGCATGGACCCGGACGGCATGCCGGTGACGTTCGAGAAGCTGACGAACCCAGCCAACGGGACCGTCACGGTCAACTCGAATGGTCAGTTCACCTACACACCAAACACCAACTACCATGGTACGGACAGCTTCACATTCAGAGTGTCTGACGGACAGGACGTCAGTTCTCCCGCCACGGTTACCATCGAGGTGCTGTCTGTCAACGACGCACCGGTGGCAAATGACCAGACCGTCACAGTCGCGAAGGACGGCTCGAAGGAGATCACCCTCACTGCATCGGATGCTGACGGCGACACTCTTTCCTACACGGTCACCTCCGGCCCAATGAACGGCATGCTCTTCGGAACAGCGCCGAACCTGACGTACGCGCCTAACGCAGGCTACTCAGGTTCCGACAGCTTCAAGTTCATCGCCAACGACGGCTTGGCTGACAGCAACGAGGCGACCATAAGCATCAACGTCTCGGCGGTGAACAACAATCCGCTGGCGTTGGACGATGGTCTGGCGACCGATGTAAATACTCCGGTATTGTTCAATGTCCTGGCTAACGACAGCGACCCGGACGGAGACACGCTCATCGTCACCAGTGTCGGCACTCCGGTCTCCGGCAATCTGGTCTGGACCTCGGACGGCAGCATGTTCTACACGCCGAAGACCGGTTTCAACGGAGTGGAGACGTTTAGCTACACGATCAGCGATGGGCGTGGCGGCACTGCTTCCGCCAACGTGATTATCGTCGTGGGATCGGGCGGAAGCAACCATGCGCCCACCGCGTCGGCCATCACTCCGGTCGTCGCAACACCGGCCCACAACGGCAGCCCAGACGCTAATCCAGCGTCATTCACGCTGAATGGGTCGGCCTCGTCCGACCCGGATGGAGACGCACTGTCGTTTGTTTGGAGAGAAGGCGCAATCGTTAGGGGTACAGCGGCTACGTTGACCCTAAGCCGCGCTCCCGGCAGCTACACGTTCATACTCACCGTGACGGATCCGTTCGGAGCGTCCGACACGGCGACCGTGAAGGTGACGGTGAACCCCGAGCCGAACCAGGCGCCGAATGCGGATGCTGTGACGGGCACATCTCCGCTAACCGCACTGCCAGGGCAGACAGTGAAGCTGGGAGGTGGAAGCTCTACGGACCCCGATAGCGACGTGCTGACCCACCAGTGGTACGAGGGCGGCCTGCTCATCGCTACGGGCAAGAACCAGGACGTCTTGCTCGCCGGCGGCACGCACGAGATTACTCTCGTGGTGACGGACCCATACAACGCATCCGATACCGACACCGTGATGATCACGATAGCCAAGGGCGCCACCTCGATGACGGTGGCGAGCCTGAACGGCAGAAGGGGAAGCACCGCGAACCTCAAGGCAACCCTTCGAGACAGCGCGCTCAAGGGACTGGCCGGCAGGACGATAGAGTTCAAGCTGGCAGGCGTGATAGTGGGCTCCGCGGTAACCGGTACGAACGGCCAGGCCATCCTGCCTTACCCTGTTCCCGCGGGCGCCGCGCTCGGTCCGGTGCAGATAAGGGCGACGTTCGTAGAGGACGCAACGCACCTCGGCAGCACGAACACGGGGACGCTCACCATCAAGCCGTAGAGCAGAGCAGTGTAGGGGCGACAGCATCCATCCGTGAACCCCGCGCAAGACCGGAAACGTGTCACGTGGATGCTTCGCTCGACTTGCAGCCGACCCCGCCGCCCTCTTCCTCCGATGAGAACGGTGGGGCCGATTGCACTTCCGCGACGCTTGCCACCGGCAACAGCGAGGCAACCTCGTCAACTACACTGAAAGGCGGCCTAAGCTGCATTCCGCGCAGTGACCTGAACGCGAACGAATGTCAATAGAGCGCGGAGGTACTACACGGCAAGGCCTCTCGTCCCTGGCTGGTTTATCGGCATGCCTTCACGGCACATGGGGCACTCCTCCTGGGTGAACGCCTCGACTTTCACCTCGAGCACTGCCTCAAGGTGTACTCCAAAATCTATGGCGCCGCCGCTGCGGTCGCCGAGTACTCCAACTCCCACGAGCACAGCGCCGTGGCGCTGAACCACCTCGATGCACTCGCGCACCGCCCCGCCGGTGGTGAGGATGTCGTCCACCACCAGCACCCTAGCGCCTTTGCGCAGTTCCTGCCCGCGGCGCAGCTTGCGCTCACCCGCCTCCTGCTCGGCGTATCGCGCTTCGACTCCGAGAATCCGCGCGACGTTGTAGGCGAGGATGATTCCGGCGGTGGTGGGTCCCAAGACGATCTCGACGCCCGCACTGGCGAATCTTCGCGCAAGCTCTTCGCACATAGGCTCGAGCAGATCGGGCCGCTCAACCAATCTAAACTTCTCGAGGTATTCGGCGCTGTGCAGGCCGCTCGACAGCTTGAAGTGGCCCCGAAGGAGGGCACCCGCCCGCTCAAACAGCTGCAGCGCTTCGTCGTTGTTCATGTCCCAGCCTCATAACTCTCGAAAGTCGGACGCAGCAAGCAGCGTCCCTACGGTTTCAAGAGACGCTATTCAGTTGACCGAAATCCGCTCACCCTGAGCGCTCGTCAGCCTCACCGACGTCCGGCCTGCCCTGAGCCTGTCGAAGGGTCGAAGGGCGCGCCAGCAGGACACACACCCTTCGACTGCGGCTCGATACGGTCCTTCGACTCTGCCACGATACGGCTGTGGCAGGCTCAGGATGAGCGGGTTCGCGGTAAGGGCGAACGGGCGTGGCCAAGGGAATCGAGTGGTACGTCCTACGATCAGTCTCTAGTCCCGCCGCCAGTAGGCGCAGCAGCGAGAGCAGATGGGAAAGTCTCCCTCCACGCTCAGGCGGTTGCGGTGCTCGCGAAACGCAAAGTTGTTCCAAATGCTGGAGAAGCTCTCTTCTTGGATGTTGCCGCAGATCACGTCGAAGCAGGGCGAGACATCACCGTTCGGCAGAATGTCCGTGTTCAGCCATGCGCACGCTGCCGGACTCCGACGTACAAACACATCCGGCTCGTCATAGTATGTTCGAATCTCGTTGTCGGTCAGCTCCGGATGGAAGAGGACCGGGATACTGCACGGCATGCTCTTGATCTCGCGAATGACCTCTATGACTCGCTCAACGTCCATCGGCT
>VFKD01000726.1 GCA_009885735.1 bacterium | reverse complement strand
AGCTGGGTTAGGTCGGGGGAGCGGTAGACCGTGAGGGGCTGGACGAGCATGTCCATGCCCTTCTTGATCTTTTCAAAGTACGGACTCTTGCCACCATCGCCGCTCCCAATCAAGACTCGGAGGTTGTGGTGCGCCTCTTGGCCGGGAACAAGGACGGACTCGCCAGGGGCCAGCGTTACCAGATTGACCGCGTCCCGGCCCAGATCGGTGTGTCGCACGCCTTTGGCACGCTCCGTCGGGCCTGGGGGTCTGCTGTCCACAGTGTTATTTCGTGTGTAGGGCACATCGTAGCCGTCGTACTGGAGCAGGCGCACCAGAAACGTGATGGGCTGCTTGGTCTTATTGCGCACCAGAGCTGTGTAGCCAATCTCCAAGGTGTCCAGCTCGTCCAGAATATCCGTGACGCCTGTCAGCAGAAAGCCCGGCTCCAGCCCGTCCACTCTCATTCCCCAAACGACATCTTTAAGCTGGATCATCGCATCCGAGTCCTTGGGCGCACTCGCTGGCACCACGTCGATCAGCCGCGTGGCGTAGAGCGTCTTGCCATCACGGATCGCGGGAATTCGAATCGCGTTCTCGGTGCGGGACTTGCCCGTGCGGTCTATTTTGGTGAGCGTGAACTCCCCTAGCAGACGCGTATACTTGGTGCGTTCGACGGGTGAGATGCGCTTGAAGGTAATGGGCTGAACCAGCCAGTTCCTTCCCGCTTGTGCCATGGCCAAACTCGGGCTTCCGTCACTGTCGCCCTTGCCTACCAAGAGAGAGTAGGTGCCCGGAACCACCACCGTCTCCCCTGGCGCAAGGGTAATGACGTAAGCAGGATCAAGTCCAAGACCAGCATGAGGGGAGCCTTGCGCACGCAGCTCGGGTGGCACTTTCCCGGAGGTTAGCTCCTCCGTGATATTTTCTTTGGGAAGGAGCCAGGAAACATCTTGACCGTCGTAAGGCAGACACTGGACGATAAAGTCAAGAGGCTTATCGGTGGTATTGTGCACCAGGACTTGATAGGACACGCGCGAGCCCAGTGGGACGCTGGGGTTTGAGAGAAGCCCCAGTCCTGCCTCTAACCCGTCCACGGCTTTTCCCCAAAAGACATTCTGGAGCGAGAGATCCGAGCCACGAAAGGCCTGTGTGGGCGAAATTGCTTGTGGCATGATTAACCTCCCGACTCGCTTAGGCTCACCACCCTCCGGCTTCGCGAAGGGTATTGGCACACTCAGCGTCGGTTTCGCTGGTGCCAGCAGCGCACGTGGCGTCAGGAAAGCCAGCTTCGTGGCGATTTGCTCAACCGCCTCTTGTAGCCAACTGACAGGGCGCTCTCCGGGCTTGGCGGCGACTTTAAGCGAGGCGAGCGGGAGGAGAACTAGGCCCAGTGCTGCCGTGAGCGCCAGGTGCAGTACGTGAGAGCGGCGTTGCATTTTCGGATCAAGAATGTGCTTAACACGAAGCTCCATGCTGCCCACCGCAGCCATGCCCGGCGCGAGTGAGTTTGCTCGGCCCACTTTGAGAATTTCGAGTAGGTGCGCCGCGTAGTCCGGGCCGGAGACTCCTGAGAGCAAGACCCGATCATCGCAAGCACGCTCGCTTTCGGCACGCAGTCGCCGACGGAGCCACCACGCGCCGGGCTGGAACCAGCAGAGGGCACAGACCACTTCGGCAAGCAGGTGCCAGAGCCAGTCGCGGCGAGCGATATGGGCTTTCTCATGGCGCAGAGCACTCTCGGTGACGGCAGGGTCGCCCGACAGTAGCGCAGCAGGAAGCAAGATCACGGGGCGGCGCACTCCCCAGGTCAGTGGCGTGGTGATGCGCTCACTCACCAGAACCTCCGTGCCCAGAAGGCTTGTAGGCTGGCTCCGCCTTGCCAGGCCACGCAGACGAACCAGCGCCACGGCGAGGCGCAGTAGCAGGATCACGGCTCCCAGTGCCCAGAACCCACCCGGCAGAACCCACCCGGCTCTCTGCTCATTCTTCGCTCCGAGCCACCCTCCCTGTCCCAGAGAGGGTTTAGGTAGGTTTTCTCCCCTTCCCTGCCCTGAGGGAAGGGGCCGGGGGATGGGTTCAGTGCGTGAAGAAGCAGGTACAAACAATGGTTCAGGAAGTACAGTAGGCGCGACGGGCGCGGCAATCGCGACGGGCTTGGCTGGCTCCAAAAGCGGCAGCGGCGGCAAGAGCTCCTGAACCAGCGGCAACGTCAGCAAGCCACAGAGCGCCAACGTGCAGAGCAGGTGCCGGTAGGTCGCGGCGGCGCGGCGCAGGAGCAAGAGCGCTAGGGCAATGAGCAGGCAAAGAGCCGTGCCACGAACAAGCAGTTCCGTAAAAAAGAGCAACATCACTCAGTTTCCTTTCTGGCGGGCCTCAGTAATCAGCGCCGAAAGCCGCTCTAAGTCGTCGTCGGTGAGCTTGCGCTCGTCGTCGGTGAGCAGCGCGGCGACCACTTGCTCAGGGCGGCCTCCGAAGAAGGTCTCCATGAGCTTGGTGAGCGCCTCACGGGCCACAGGCGGGCGGGCATTGACAGGGTGATAGATGTACTTCGCACCGTCCTGTGTGTGCGAGACATGGCCTTTGTTCTCCAGGATACGCAGGAACGCACGGACGGCGGAGTAGCTGGGTGGGTCGGGCAGCTCGGCCAGCACGTCGGTGACAGACGCCCCCCCACGTCGGTAGAGCGCCTCTAATATCTGCCGCTCGCGGCGGCTAAGTTTCTCGGTAAAGTGCATAAATAGTGCTAATCCTTTAGCATAATGCTAACAGATTAGCAGGTAACATTGCGTTTGTCAAGAGGCAAGGTAAAATCGCTCTTTCGCCCGCCGTAGACATGGAGTAGTCGCCGTCTGCGCCTGTAATAGTTCCACGAGATGGTCGAGCCCGTGGACCCATGCTCAACCCGTGCCCGGACCTTTCGAAGGTGAGAGCACGGCCTCTGTATTCCTCATCAACCCCTTCCACTTCGCCCGTTTCACTGGACTCCCCCGGAACTCCACCCGGAACTCCTCCTCAGTCATCTCAGCTAACTCTTCCAACGTCCGCCCTACGCCAGCCTCCCGCGGCTGAAACGCGGGCTCCACCGTCGGCTCCGGCCAGCGCACGTTGAAAGGGCAGACCTCCTGGCAGATGTCGCAGCCAAACACGCGGTTGCCCATCTTGGCCGCAAGGTCCGGTGCGATCTCGCCGCGATGCTCGATGGTCAGGTACGAGATGCAGCGGTTGGAGTCGAGGACGTACGGACCCACGAATGCGTTGGTCGGGCAGGCATCGAGGCAACGGGTGCAGGTGCCGCAGTTTGCCTCGATGGGCTCGTCTGCAGGGAGGTCGAAGTCGAGCAGAATTTCGCCGAGCAGAAAATAGGAGCCCTTGCGCGGATGGATGAGCATCGTGTTCTTGCCTATCCACCCAAGCCCGGCGCGAACGGCCACCTCACGCTCCAGGACGGGGCCGGTGTCCACATAGGCGCGGGCTTGAAAGGGAACGTCGCTCGCCTCTCGAATGGATTCGATCAGCAGTTTCAGGCGCGGCAGCATCACATCGTGATAGTCGTCTCCCCTCGCGTAGCGTGCGAAAACTGCCTGGTCGCCCGTGGTGTCGACCGGATCCGGGCCCGTGTAATAGCTCATCGAGACCACCACGATGCTCTTGACGCCAGACATCACCCTCTCGGGGTCCAGCCTGCGCTCGGTGTTCCGAGCCATGTAGCCCATGCCGCCATGGTAGCCCTGCTGCAGCCAAGTCTCGAACTCAGTCCTGAACGCGGAGGGCACTGCCCGGCAGATACCGCACTGCTCGAAACCTAACTCGACAGCACGCGCCTTGATGATGTCGGCAAGCTCCGCTCCGCTGGCCACTGGCTGCTACGCGCCCTGTTCCGCGTAGGAGGTTTCGAGACATTTAGCCAACCTAGTGACGAGTCCAGTCATAGTGACGCCGTCAACCAAAGGATACAAACCGTGAATCTCATCGCGCTCTCTCTTCTTGCCGTCGCAGCATTCGCCAACGTCGGATCGTCCCAACCCAGTCCGCCTATCCCCATCTGGCCCGCGGGCGCCCCCGGAGCGAAGGGTTCCGAGCCGACCGATGTACCTACTCTCACATTGTACGCTCCGCAGGAGGGTCAGGCGAGCGGCGCATTCATCGTGGTCTGCCCCGGCGGCGGATATGGAGGGCTGGCCGACCATGAAGGGCCTGTCATTGCCCGCTGGCTCAATACGCTCGGCATCTCCGCAGGCGTTCTGAAGTATCGCCTCGCGCCCAGGTACATGCATCCGGCCATGATGAACGACGTCAACCGCGCCATTCGCACCGTTCGCGCCAACTGCGCGGAGTGGAAGATTGATCCGAAGCGCATCGGCGTCATGGGCTTCTCCGCGGGCGGTCACCTAGCCTCCACAGCTGCTACACATTATGACGCAGGACATCCGGACGCGGCGGATGCGGTGGAGCGCGTAAGTTCTAGGCCCAACCTCGCCATACTCTGCTACCCAGTGGTCACGATGGAGGCCGGGGTCACGCATGGTGGCTCGCGTAACAACCTCCTTGGCCCCTCCCCGTCCGCTGAACTGATCAGTCTGATGTCGAATGAGAAGCAGGTGACGAAAGACACTCCGCCCACCTTCCTCTTCCATACCACAAACGATGGGGCTGTGCCGGTGGAGAATGCGCTGCGATTCGCACTGGCCTGCGCGAAAGCAGGCGTGCCGTTCGAGCTGCATTCCTATGAGAAAGGCCCCCATGGAGTCGGTCTCGCCACCAATGACCCCATCCTTTCTACCTGGACAGCGAGGCTTGCCGACTGGCTCAAGTCGCATGGCTTCTGCCGGTAGCCTGTACAATGCACGGACGGTGCAATCAGCATCAGTCTTTAGCCGGTGGGATATACGCTTACCGTGCTAGACTCGAAACAATTCAGTTGGCCCCTCGCCTGCGCATCCTTCGACTGCGGCTCGATACGGCTGAGCCGCGCTCAGGACGAGCGGATCCGGATGAGTGATCAGGACGAGCACTACGCCAGGTACGGAATTACGTACGGTCCGCGCGGGATGACGGTCACTGTCGCGTGCGGGCCGTGCT
>VFKD01000149.1 GCA_009885735.1 bacterium | reverse complement strand
TAGTCTGTAATGGCCGCCTCGAGGTCGGCGCGGCTGAAGTCCGGCCAGAGTGTCGGTGTTACCCAGAGTTCGGAGTATGCGGTCTCCCACAGCAGGAAGTTGCTCAGGCGCATCTCGCCCGCAGTGCGAATGAGCAAGTCTGGGTCCGGTATCTCAGGAGAGTAGAGCCGAGCGGCAATGTCCTCCTCGGCAACATTTGCGGCTTCGAGCGTGCCTGCAGCGATGTCCGACGCGATGTGTCGAACAGCGTCGACGATTTCGGCCCTTCCGCCATAGTTGATAGCAAGGTTGAAGGTGAGGCGGGTGTTCTTGTCTGTTCGCTCCATCGCCTGGACAAACTCGGCCTGCAAGTCTAGGGGCAGTTGGCTTAGCCGGCCGGAAACCCGCACCCGAATGCCCTGCTGTATCAACTCCTCGATCTCATTGCGCATCGCTTGGAGCATCAACTCCATGAGCCCGCCAACCTCTTCGCGCGGCCTGCGCCAGTTCTCGGAGCTAAAGCCATAGACCGTGAGAAAACGAACCCCGAGGTCATCTGCCGCATAAACCACCTGCTTGAGGGTCTGGTACCCCTGCCAGTGGCCTTCGAGGCGGTTGCGTCCGCGAGAATGCGCCCAGCGTCCGTTGCCATCCATGATGATGGCTATGTGGCGAGGGACAGCTTCGGGCTGGAGGGTTTGGGTGGGCATGGTACTGGTACTGAGGAGATACTCTCCCTTGAAGAACAATCGTTGAGATAATTGCGTGGAACCAGGTACTGCGATGGCTAGCAATGAAGTACGAATTCGACTTCGAGAATGCTGTTATGCCCGTCTAGCCTGCTTGTTCACGAGCGGTACAGACTGTTAAACCGTCATTCCCGCGTGACGTTAGCGGGAAACCAGATTTGTCCTTCTGGACGCCTGCCTCGCAGGAGTGACTCCACAGCGTGGCACCTTCACGAATCGATCGGGCTAGACCTCCATCAGCTCGACTTCCTTCTGCTTGGTAGCCTTGTTAATCTCGGCAATGTACTGATCGGCTAGCTTCTGAGTTCGGTCGAGAGCGCGCTTCTCTTCGTCCTCGCTGCACTCT
>VFKD01000106.1 GCA_009885735.1 bacterium | reverse complement strand
GGGACGGCCCAGGCGGTTTGTGGGTTCGCAGCCGCCTTATTAAGGGCGAGATTGACGATCCGTTCGACGATCGCTTCCACGCTCTGGAGCGAGATGGAAGCCTGCGAAGAGCGCCGGGGCACATCTCTTGGAACGTTTGGATAGACGGCAATTGGAGGCAGATGGCGATTATCCAAGGCGAGGGAGTAGAGCTCTCGGAGCTGCCGTTCGACAAGTGGACCGGCGGCAGCCACCCTGGCCGAATCCGCTTTCAGACCTATCGCGCGGACCACAACGAGCCGCTCACGGACGCACTCATTGGCCAGGGCATGATGTCGATAGGCGGTGGGGGATTCGGCGGAGGCGGGCTGCCCTACGCCGGCGAGGTTCTGCAACTCTGGGGCGGCGCCATGGCGCAATTTGGCCTCCTGCCGCCAGAGCCACCGAGAGTGTTGAAAGAGGATCGGTCGGGGGCACGATTGTATTCTCTCATCGCGGTCGGACCGCAAGGCAAAAGGTCGGCTGCCTCCAAACCGGTTCGAGCGACCGGCCTCGCGACACTGCAGTGGAACAGCGTTAACGGCGCCGACTCGTACATCGTGGTGCGCGACGGCAAGGAGGTTACGAAGCCGTTTCGGGTTGAGGGCTCGCAGAAGTCGTGGACTGACAAGGGCGGGAAGTAGATGGGCACACCCGAAGCACGCAATTTGAGCATTACTATTGCAAGACGCGGATCGTGGTTATCTGTGTATGTCTCGCTGCTCTTCGTCATGTCTGGCTCCGTCCTCGCGGTCGCCCAGAACGATCCGTCCTGGACCGAGCCATTTCCCCCGTTCAGAATCGCCGGAAACCTCTACTACGTCGGAAGCAAGGGCCTCGCGAACTACTTGATTACGACGCCCAAGGGCCACATTCTTATCAACAGTAATATGGAGGAAAACGTTTCGCTCCTTCGCGCGAGCATCGAAAAGCTGGGATTTAAGTTCAAGGACGTGATGATTCTACTCATCAGTCACGCGCACTGGGACCACTGTGCAGGCAGCGCTATGATCAAGAGCCTAACCGGAGCCAAGTACATGGTGATGGATGGCGATGTCTCGGCGATTGAATCCGGCGGCAAGACGGACTTCCAGTATGGGGGCGACGCATCGACGCACTTCAAGCCCGTAAAGGTGGACCGGGTGATGCATGACGGCGATGAAGTCAAACTAGGCGGCGTCGTGCTGGTCGGGCATCTCACGCCCGGACACACCAAGGGCTGCACGACGTGGACCATGAAGGTGACCGAAGGTGGGAGTGTCCGAAGCGCGGTGGTTATTGGAAGCCCGAACGTGAATCCTGGCTACAAGCTGGTCAACAACTCTCGCTATTCTCGAATTGGAAAGGACTATGCTCGCACGTTCCGAGTGTTGAAGTCTCTGCCATGCGACTACTTCTTGGGAGCGCACGGCAGCTATTTCGATATGGAGGCAAAATACGAAAAGTTGAAGACAGGCGCGAAGGCGCCGTTCATTGATCCCGAGGGTTACAGAATGTACGTGGCGAATAGGGAGAAGGCATTCCTAGCCGAACTGGCGAGACAGCGCACCGCGGCAAGTCGAAGTGAATGATCGTGTCATGGGCCCCAATCGGGTTCCCAATGAGGCACCGTCGGGCGTCGAGGCGACTTGTGCTTGATCACAAAGTCGACAAGCTCCTTGCACTGAAAGAAACCCGGCCACATATTGTGCCCCTGGCCCGGAGGAACGACCAGTTCCATCTTGCCGCCTAGGTCTCGATATCGGTCGGCGACCTTTCCTGAGTTCTGCTCCAGTGTCACGACCGTGTCCACGTCGCCATGGATGTGAAATACGGGGACTTTGGCCATAGCGAGCGGCGCGAGCCGGTCGATGGGGTTGTGATCCATGAGGTGTGCGGATAGCTCTGCTTCGGTCATACCATAGGCCCCGCACGCATTCGCGATTCCTGGATAGCTGACCAAGTTGCACACGGGATAGATGCCCGCGATGCACGCGACCGACCGTGGGTTCGCGGCGGCCCAGTTGTAGAGCATCAGGCCTCCTCGGCTCCTCGCGAGGAGGCAGGGAGTCTTGGAGAATCCGTGCTTCGTCGTCATCACCTTGTAGAAGCCCGTGAAGGCAGCCGTACCTGCGGGGCTCCCGTAGGACTCTCCAACGTCTATTCCCGCAACAGCCATTCCCGCCGCGGTGAAACGCTCGAACATCCACTGCTCCTCCGGGCCTGGGAGCCCAGGCAGGGTCGGCGCGTACCAGACCCAGGGTATCGGTGCGCCAGCCTTGCCGGGTTTTGGCAGTATCAGGAACGCCGTGTCTTCTCCGACCCGAAACACCCTCCCAGGCAGTGGCAGAACCTTGTCGGCAACCTTGTCCGCAGAAGCTGTGAGCGGATGCTGTATGCTTGATACGAGCAATGAAGTGGCCACGGCAATCGTTGTTATCATGTTGTTGCGGGCCACCTCCCGCCGGGATAACTCACGTCCACCGTGTGGTTCGGGCGCACCCCGCGCAGAGTCTGCTTCTTGCCATCGGGCCAGACGACCTCCGCCGTTACGGTTCCCTTGTGATCTCCCAGACCAAAATGGAGCGTGAGGTCGTTCTGGTTTCCCTCGCCCGTTCCCGCCTCCACCTGCCGAGTGAGGGTGCGGTCCTTCAGCTTGATGCGCACCTGCGCTCCGATTGCGGACCGACTCACTTTCACACCATCTCCAATAAGGTGAAGCTCCAGCCAATGTGCGCCGTTGGGTGGCCCGGCGAAGAGTTTGCCGCCGGTCACAAGGTCCAGCGCTCCGTCGTGGTTGAAGTCCGCCCATGCCGCCTGGTAGGTGGCGCCCTGCTCCGCCAGACCAGAGGCCGAGGTGACATCGGCAAACACAAAGCCGCCGTCATTGCGAAACAGCACCGGGTAATTCTTGCGGTTAAACGATGCGGTCGCGTAGACCGTAGTGAAGAAGAGGTCGAGGTCGCCGTCGTTATCGAAGTCGCCAGCCGCGGGCGATGCATATGACTCTTGATAGAATATTCCACAGGTTCCTTTGTCATCAAACTTGAAGCTGCCTTTCGGTCCAAGGTTTCGCAAAAACCTGGACTTCGGCTGATCGCCGCGGTCGTCAACGTGGGCGAAGTTGCCGGCGAAGAGGTCGAAGCTGCCATCGTTGTCGAAGTCAGCCCAGCACGCGCCGATAGAGTGACCTCCGTCGAACCCTTGCGAGGTGGCAACCGCGTTGTACCTCGGGGCGACATCCTTCAGTTTTCCTGAGCCGTCGTTCTGCATCAGCAGATTCGGCTGGAGCCGGTAGTTCGAAACATAGACGTCCATGTCGTGGTCTTGGTCGAAGTCGCACGCCGTCAGTCCGCGAGTGCGATATTGTGCTGATTGCGAGTGGAGCGTGAAAGTCTTTCCTCCCTCGTTCATCAGCACCAGGCTAGGATAGGTGATGCCCTTGTCCCAGTCCTCATAGCCGCCGACGTAGAGATCGACGAAGCCGTCGTTATCCAAGTCTGCCCAGCATGCGCCGCGCGACACAGTGGCGGGCAGATCCGGAAGCCTAATCTCGTGAAACGTCTTGCCGCCGTCGTTGTGGTACAGCTTGAACTGCGACCACGAAAAGAGGTCTGCGTAGCCGTCATTGTCAAAATCAGCGGCAACCGAGGCGCCAACGTCCGCGATCTTCTTGAAGCTTGTGCCGAGGTTGTTCTTCCAGACTCCGCCCCCTGCCACCAGGTCCACCCACCCGTCGTTGTCGAGGTCCGCCCAGCATGCGCCGTCGCCGGAGATCGAGAGTCCAAGCACAGCCGTTTGGTCCTTGAATGTGGCTGGAACGGGTGATCTTGGATTGGGCTTCGCCTGCAGCGCTGCCACGCCGAGAGCTGGCAGTAGGGAGACAGAAATCCAGATACTGGCACGCCAGCCAAGTTGGCCCGGCGCAATAGTGATGCTCCTGAACAGTGCCAAGTGTGCGGTCCTCCCAGGACTTCAGCGCGAACAGAGTTTAGGGCTGTGACCGGTCCGGCAAGAGTGGGTGACGCATGCTTGAGGGTACTCCCAGCGCGTCATCCCTCAGGACCGCATGCACTCCGCGCACACCGTTGACTATCTGGGTGATGCGCAGGTCCACCACGAGGCTCGCAAGCGCGAGCGCCTCCAACTGCGGAACAGAATAGAGGCTTGATATGAGATTGACCATCTCGCCGGTCGCGATGTGGGCAGCCTCTTCCAGGTCCTCCGATATGCCAAGAGTGAGCCAGGCGTGCGGGGTCCTGGCGCGAGGCGAACTCAAATCCACGCTGGGGTGCAGGTGAAACGTCAACTCTACACGATCCATCGGGCACTCAATTGCCGTCACGGAGACTTCGCCATCTCCCTGTAGGGCATGGCCGTCGCCCACCGAGAACAGGCCTCCAGGCACCGGCACGGGCAGGAATAGGCTGGTTCCTGCGATCAGCTCCTTGCAGTCGAGGTTGCCGCCCCAAATGCGTGGAGGTCCCGTCGAATGGATACCCGACTCGGGCGGCGGCATTCCCATTACGCCCATGAAGGGCCGCAGGTGAAGCTTGTGGCCTCTGCTGTTCACAGCGGTAAGAGCTGCGGGATCTATGTGCCAGAGATGCTCGAAGGTCTGATCTGATCCGGCAATACCGAAGAACCGATTTACAGGATGGTCCCACCCGCCCGCGCAGGTCCATCCCCATGTTCCTGGCCGTATGGCATTGATCTGAATCTCGAGGGTCATGCCGGGCTCTGCACCGCGAACAGCAATGGGTCCACAGAGAGCATGACCATCGTCTCGCTCTGGATCTCTCGGCTGAAACTTCGATTCGCCAGTCGAGTCGCAATGGCCGGTGCGGTCCAGGCTCCAGCCGGCCTCCAGGGTACGGAAGACGACTGTGTCCCCAGACTCGACCTCGAGAATAGGCTCATAATCACGCGAGAAAGAGCCGTGAAGTGTTCGCCTATCGGGGTCAACCTGAAAGGTTCGCATAGTCATAGCAGTTTCGCGAGTTGTAGGGCATTTGCCTCCCCGCACGCATCGGGACAGAGTGGTTTCCGAGTCTTCCGTTGACCTGAAGACTCATGATGCGTTGCGGGCAACGGTTTTGGCAGTCCGGCGGGAGGCAAGTACACGAGACACGAGCTTCTCCAACTCCACGACCCAGAAGACGGTCGTCCCAAGTACGAGGCAGAGAAGCAGATCGCATAAGGGCAGAGACTGAGTGTGAAATACCCGCTGGAGGAAGGGGACATACACTACCGCCGCTTGCAGCCCAACTGTGGCCAGCACAGCCGCAAGCAGTGGGCGGTTGGAGAATAATCCTAGCCCGAACAGAGACTCGCGTTCGGAACGAATCGCCATTGCGTGCCCCATCTGCGCCAAAGTGATTGTGGTGAAGACGATGGTCTGCCAAGTCGCGTGTCCTGCCTGCTGTGGCCGGAAGCCTGCAGCAAGTGGAACGAGGCCCATCACGAGCCCCACCCAGAGGATGTGCAGTCCCATTCCGCGGCCGAAGATGTTGGCGGACGGATGGTGGGGCGGTCGGTCCATGGTGTTTTTGTCAGCCGGTTCCGCGGCAAAGGCGAGGCCCGGCAGGCCATCGGTCACCAGGTTGATCCAAAGTATCTGCAGTGGGAGTAGCGGAAGCGGCATGCCAATGATGGGTCCGAGCAGCATGACCCAGATTTCGCCCGCATTGCCAGTGAGTGCGTATTTAATGAACTTGCGGATGTTATCGTAAATCACGCGTCCCTCACGCACTGCGTCCACGATGCTCACAAAGTTGTCGTCGAGCAGGACCATGTCTGCCGCCTCTTTGGACACATCCGTACCTGCAATGCCCATCGCGACGCCAATCTCGGCCTGCCTAAGCGCCGGCGCATCGTTCACCCCGTCCCCGGTCATCGCAACGATGTGGCCGCGCTCCTGGAGCGCACGAACTATCTGCAGCTTGTGTTCAGGAGACACCCGGGCGAAGATAGGCGTGCTCTCCACGCACTCCTTCAGCTCCGCTGGGGTCATGCGTTCCAGGTCTGCACCCGTGAGCACCTGGCCGCCGTCCGCTATGCCAAGCTGCCGCCCAATCTGCAGCGCGGTGAGAGGATGGTCGCCCGTGATCATGACTGGTCGGACGCCTGCGGCTCTGCACGTTGCGACCGCCTCACGGACCTCTCGGCGCGGAGGATCGAGCATTCCAACGAGTCCAATGAACGTCTGGTCGTGCTCTAGCTTTGGGAGATCCCCGGCCTCAGGAGCATCTCCCACCAGTCGGAACGCAATTCCGAGTACGCGCATGCCTCTTCCCGCGAGCCGGTCGTGAGCGGCGCGAATTCGCTCGCGCCATTCGTCGGTTAGCGCCTCTGGACGGTCCAGTGCCCAAACATCGCGCGAGGTCTCCAGCAGCTCCTCCGCGGCGCCTTTCGTGAACGCAATGTAGGGCTCCGAAGGGTGCGCGGCCAGATAGGAAGCGAGCGCTGGCAGCTCCTTGAGAGCGGGCCACGCGCAGGGAATCGGATGAAGCGTAGTCATCCTTCTCCGGGCTGAGTCGAACGGCAGTTCAGCGCACCGAGGCATATGACCATCAAGGTCGGGTTTCTCAAGTCCAAAGAGCGCGGCAGCAGCCACCAGAGCCGCCTCGGTGGGATCGCCAAGGACATGTGGTTTCGCATCGGTGGATTCGCCTGCCTCCAATTGAACGTCGTTGCAAAGTGCGCCTCCCACTAGGAGCAAAGCAAGGGCGTCGGGCGGAGCATGCTGAGAGTGTTCCAAGTGCAGCAGGCCAGAAGCTGACCTCTTGGTTTGGCCGGCTTTCGCAGTTGTCGCTGTCCGCCTTGGGTCCTCGGAGAGTTCGAGACAGTGCCCTGCTAGGTCCAGGACTCTGACCGTCATGCGGTTCTCGGTTAGAGTGCCGGTCTTGTCTGAACAGATCACCGAGATGGAGCCCAGGGTTTCAACCGCCGGCAGCTTGCGGATGAGCGCATTGCGCCTTAGCATCTGGCGTGCTCCAAGCGCCAGCGAGATGGTTGCGACAGCAGGCAGGCCCTCCGGCACGGCGGCGATAGCCATGCTTAGGGCTGTCATGAGCATGAACTCGATTCGCTCTCCGCGAAGCAATCCCAGCAGGAACACGACTCCCACGAGCGCCAATGCTGCCGCAGCAAGCTTGCGGGCTAGCTGTTCCAGGCGCCGCTGCAGCGGGGTGGGCTCTCGGCGAACGCGTTGCACCATCTCGGCAATGTGACCCAATTGAGTCTGAGCGCCTGTAGCCGTCACCACGGTGACACCTCTACCGCCTGAAACGGTCGTACCGCTGTGCACCATGTTGCAGCGGTCACCGAGGGCCGCCATTGGGAGGTCCACGCGCTCGGGACTCTTGTCCACCGAGTCCGATTCTCCGGTGAGTGCGGCCTCCTGGAGCCGGAGATTGGCGGACTCAACAACCCGGGCATCCGCGGCTACTCCATTGCCTGCCTCGATCAGCATCACATCTCCCACTACAAGTTCACGAGCAGGAATCTCGCGGATCCTGGCGCTGCGTCGAACTCGAACGGATGGGGCCGCAAGCCTTCGCAGCGCCGCGATGGCACGCTCGGCCCGGTACTCCTGGGAAAACCCCAATGCGGTATTCAAGACCACTATGGCGAGAATAGCAAGAGAATCCCCGTAGTGCTGCAGAGACGCCGATACAAGAGCTGAAACTAGGAGCATGACCACCATCACTCCTGACAGCTGATCCCACAACACGAGCAGCGGTCCACGTACTCCACGGTCAAGTATCTCGTTTGGGCCGGCAGCCATCAGGCGTCGAGAGGCCTCTTGGTCTGTTAGGCCAACCGTTGTGTCGGTCTTGAGCGCGGCAGCAACCTCGGAAGGGGATAGCCTGTACCAGTCTGTCACGGTGAAAGTCCTCTGAGTCTATATCGACAGGCAGACTTCAACCGTTTCCGGGAGGTTGGTCGCCGCAGCCTGCTGCTGTGAGTGCATGGTTGGAATGTTGACATGTTCAACGGCAGATGGCATACTGAGATATATGGATAATGATGTCCTGTTATCTATCTCGTGAGATTGATTAGCGCTACGGCGCGGCTACGAAAGGAGCAGTTCGATGGCGACTGTCTATGAGCAGATTGGCGGAGCCCCAGCGATGGATGCGGCTGTGGATATCTTCTATCGAAAGGTGCTGAGCGACGAGAGCATCTCGCACTTCTTTGACGCTGTGGACATGGAGCGTCAGGCAGCAAAGCAGAAGGCGTTCCTTACGATGGCCTTCGGCGGACCAAACACCTACACGGGCAAAGACATGCGGACTGCGCATGCTCACCTTGTGGCTCGCGGGCTCAACGACGACCATTTCAACGCAGTGGCTGGACACCTGAAATCGACGCTTGAAGAGCTAAACGTCCCTGCTAACCTTGTTGCAGACGTACTAGCGGTCGCCGAGAGCACGCGCAACGACGTACTAGGCAGATAGGCCGCTAAGTGCCTGCCCTCAAGCACAACGGCCTTACAGTAGAGCTGCTTGCGGGCGAGACTGTGCTGGAGGCGCTGTTGCGGGTCGGAGTGAATGCACCAAGCTCCTGTCGCAGCGGCGCCTGCCAGACATGCCTCATGCGGGTCGAGAGCGGGCTACCTACAGCGAAGAGCCAAGAGGGTCTGAAGGATACCCTTCGCGCTCAAGGCTACTTTCTGCCGTGCGTTTGCGTTCCGGATGGCGACCTTGTAGCGGCTTTTCCGGATGCAGACGCTGTTCAGCGAGTGCCGACGCGAGTCATCGACGTAACCCCGTTGAACGCGGACATTGTACGAGTTCG
This sequence comes from bacterium, assembly GCA_009885735.1. Classification (GTDB taxonomy): domain Bacteria; phylum Armatimonadota; class Chthonomonadetes; order Chthonomonadales; family CAJBBX01; genus VFKD01. Next base: position 3,948 of record VFKD01000106.1, on the reverse strand, counting down.
CCTTGCTGCGCCCGAGCGTTTTGTGTACTTAGCAGGACAGTTTCTGCATCTGCATCATCCCGGAGGCGCTGTTCGCTCGTATTCGCTTGCCAGCCTACCGAGCGCGGTCGAGCCTCTGGAGATACATGTCCGTCTCATTCCCGGAGGGCAGGTGAGTCAATGGGTGCATTCAGAACTAGGGGCAGGTGACCACGTTGATATAGGCGGTCCTGCGGGAAGCTGCTTCTACGTGCCAGGTGAGCCGGAGCGTTCGATGCTTCTCGTTGGCACAGGCTCCGGACTGGCTCCTCTCTTTGGCATTCTTCGAGACGCCTTGAATCAAGGTCACTCCGGCCGCATTGTGCTCATCCACGGAAGTCTCGTCGCCGCTGGACTTTACCTTGTGGAGGAGGCCACGGCGCTCTCGCGGAGTCACTCGAACTTCCGCTACGTGCCGACGGTGCTCAATGAAGACGGCCCAAATGGAAGTTTTCGCGGGCAGATCATTGACGCAGTGACGCAGGAAGTGCCGAATCCGAAGGGATGGCGCGTCTACGCCTGTGGGCATCCTGAAATGGTGAAGGCGGTCAAGCGGCAGATGTTCCTGGCTGGAGCCTCGCTGAAGGACCTCTACTCCGACCCATTCATCATCGGTTCTCCGCCAGCAGTCGCTTCAGACTAGACTCAGCAGCCACGCCCATACGTCCTTCAGGAGATGGGCTCCGAAGACAAATACGAGGCCGAGTGAGGCGCTAACGGCGGCTCCGATGATTATCATCAGTCCATCCCGGTTCAGCAGGCCGAGCCCGATGATGAGAATGCTGAACGCCGGCGCGGTATTCATGAAGGGTACTGGCAGCAGCAGAATCAACCCCATTGCCAACACCGGAAGCGCAAGGGCGCGAAGCGCGAGTGGGTGGCTCGCGAAACTCCAGCGGGGCCGGGATACTCGTTCCAACTTCTCCATCAGGGCGACACCTCGTTTCTGGAGAGAGGCGACAACCTTTGGCGAGAGGCGATATCGCCGAATTCGCGCAGGCATCCAGGGCTGCTTCAAGCCCATGAGCATCTGAAGCGAAAGCGAGATGTAGAGAACACCCACGACGCTGGACGCTCCTGGTGGCAGGATCGGAACGAGGGTCGGGAGAGCCACAACGAACAACAGCAAGCCGAAGCTGCGCTCGGCCACACGCTCCATGATCTCGCCCACGGTGACGAATCCATCGGCATCGACGTCCAGCGCAGAGCGCAGGACGTCGGAGAGGCGATTGTTTGCTGGGTGAGGTGTAGACATGTTTGGCCTTGATGCTCCGCAACGTCCGCGCAGGTGACAACTTGCGAGGGCCCGCTCCCTGTCTATACCTGTTTGAGCGCCGACATGTCTCACAGTCCTCGCGTGGCGTTGATTTCTGACCTGCAGGGATTTGCAAGTCGCAGGCGAAAATTGTGTTGTTGCAGTTTGGCCGCACTGGGGCGGACGGAACGAAGCGTCCGAATGCAGAGCACCGTGGAGGCGACCTGAGCATGGATCGATTTGAATACAAGGTTCTGGAGTACAAGATGCATCACATATTGAGTGGTGCCTGGTTTGACGGCGAGGAGAACGTCGGCAACGAGACCGACGTGGACTTCTTCAACCGTTTCGGTGCCGAAGGCTGGGAGGTCTGCTCGTTCGTACCGGTCCAGGGATTTACTGTATCCAAGATTCTTATGAAGCGCCGACTTAATTCATGACACCCAGAACCTGTCATATCCGCCGCTAGGCATCGCAGCACAGCGTGCGGAGTGATGGTGTACCATCTGTGGTGCAACCAGTCAGGAAGGCGAACAATGAGCCTCGATCGATCTGTCACACGAGCTTGGCCTGAAGCGCTGTCACGCCGACGGTTTATCGAATCCGCTGGAGTTGGGATTCTGTGTCTGCCGTTCGGTACGGCCGGGGCGGCACTTGACAACGAACTGCCTCCACCCAAGTTTCTCATCGAGTGGGGGCGCCGAGGCAAGGCAGCGGGCGAGTTCGATGCCTGCGTGGGCCTGGCGATTGACCAGCACGACGAGATATACACCGCTGAGTTTCGTAACCAGCGCGTACAACGCTTCAGTTCCAACGGCAAGTTTCTGAGTGAGTTTCCCGTTCAGCCCCATGCGGGCGGCCTCGCGGTCGACAGTGACGGAACCGTCTTTGTCGCGCATTGGAACAGCAATAAGGTGGCCGCGTACTCGCCTGCCGGAAAGCTCTTGCGCGAGTGGGGAACGAAAGGCCCTGGAGACGGAGAGTTTCAGCTTCCTGGCTCGATTGCTCTGGGGCCGGACGGCCTGCTCTATGTTCCCGACCAAGGGAACAGCCGCATCAAGAAGTTCACCCGCGAGGGCAGGTTCGTCGGCAAATTCGGTGAGCGTGGCAAGGAGCCCGGCCAGTTTGGCGGCGACCAGCCCGTGGGAGGGCGCTTCGCGGGCCCGCAGTTCGTGGCGTTCGATCGGCGGGGCAACGTCTATACGACGGACGCAGCGCTTGACCGCGTGCAGAAATTTACCGCGGAGGGCAAGCTGCTGGATGTGTGGGGTTCAGAGAGTGCGGAGGCGGGAGGGTTTGGGCCGCCTCCGGCCAACAAGGACGGTTCACCGGGCTTCGGCGGACCTATCGGTATCTGCGTGGACCGCAAAGATCGCGTCTGGGTGAGCGCAACAAACAGTCGAGTTCAACAGTATTCCAACCAGGGGAAGTTCCTTCGCGGAATTGGCGGCCCGGGTAGTGAGCCTGGCCGTTTCCACACTCCGCACGCTGTTGCGCTGGACAGTCGCGGCTGCCTCTACGTCTCGGACACCATGAACTCGAGAATACAGAAGTTCAACGCTTCGTAGGTGCATCAGCTCCCCCTCCAGCCGGAGTTGAGTGTAGCGGAACTGCCAACTCCCAGAAGGAGCCAAAATTGACGCCTGAACCCCACGAGCCCGATGCCTTGCCGCTCACTCCGGATGAGCTTCGGAGGCTCCACGCCTATTGGCGTGCCGCGAACTACCTCTCTGTCGGGCAGATATATCTCTACGATAACCCCTTGCTTCGAGTGCCGCTCACCGCGGAGCACGCAAAGCCGCGCGTCCTAGGCCATTGGGGAACCACACCGGGATTAAACTTCATCTATGCGCACATGAATCGCGTTATCAAACAGCGAGACCTAGACGTGCTCTTTGTGACAGGTCCTGGACACGGTGGGCCTGCCCTGGTGGCGAACACCTACCTCGAGGGGACCTACAGCGAGGTCTATCCAGATATCTCGCAGGATGAGGAGGGGATGAAACGGCTCTTCACGCAGTTCTCCTTCCCAGGCGGCATTCCCAGCCACGTAGCTCCCGAGACCCCTGGCTCAATCCACGAAGGCGGCGAGCTTGGGTACGCGCTGGCCCACGCCTATGGAGCAGCCTTCGACAACCCAGACCTGTTGGTCTGCTGCGTGGTGGGCGACGGCGAAGCGGAGACTGGTCCACTTGCGGCGAGTTGGCATTCAAATAAGTTTCTGAACCCGGTGCATGACGGCGTGGTGCTGCCTATCCTGCACCTCAATGGCTACAAGATTGCGAATCCGACGGTCCTTGCGCGAATCAGCCATGAGGAGCTAGAAAGCCTGTTCATGGGATACGGCTACAAGCCTTACTTCGTGGAGGGCAGCGACCCAGGCACGATGCACCAGCTGATGGCAGCCACGCTTGACACAATCGTGTCCGAGATTGCGGCTATTCAGGCCGATGCTCGCACCAACGGCTTCCGCGAGAGGCCGAAGTGGCCGATGATCATCCTTCGGACACCGAAGGGCTGGACCGGGCCGAAGTTCCTGGACGGCAAGCCGGTTGAAGGCAGCTTTCGCTCACACCAAGTGCCGTTTTCCGACGCGAAGACGCGCCCGGAGCACCTGACGGTGCTGGAAGACTGGATGAGGAGCTACCGGCCCGAGGAGCTCTTCGACGACAACG
>VFKD01000067.1 GCA_009885735.1 bacterium | reverse complement strand
TGCCACGCCGTCTCCGTGGAGCGCGGGCGTCCCGCCCGCCACGGCACCATCAAACCGCATAGGCCCCGTGATGCGAATCGCCTACTACGGCATGCGCCCGGGACGGGCGCGCTCCAATCGGCACACGTGATACGGGCATCCCTCCGGTGAACCCTTCATGCGCGAGACGCGCATGCCACGCCGTCTCCGTGGAGCGCGGGCGTCCCGCCCGCCACGGCACCATCAAACCGCAAAGACACCGTGATGCGAATCGCCTACTACGTTATGCGCCCGGGACGGGCGCGCTCCAATCGGCACACGTGATACGGGCATCCCGCCCGTGAACGTCTCATGCGCGAGACGCGCATGCCACGCGCTTTTGATTCCGCCCAACGCGCCACGACATCGAGCGCAAACATACCTGCATAATCCTCCGATAATAGTGCTTGCATCTTGCAGGCCATCGTGTTACACTACGCTATCGACGCATACCAGTCCGCAGTTTCGCACCCGCTCGCCGCCGCGCGAGCAAAGGAGCCGCCATGTCTGCCAGCAATCGTAGAGAGTTTCTAGGTGAAGTTGGTAAGGGAATGATCATCGCCAGCGTCGGAGCTGGGCTCGCAACCGAGATGGGCATCTCTCCCGCGATGGCCGAGGGCTCTGAGCGCCCTGTGGACTTTGGCGCGCTTGAGCCGCTCGTTGCGAAGATGCAGGAGACGCCGCCGGATGCTCTTCAGCAAGAGCTGGTGAAGCATATGAAGTCCGGCACGGACCTCAAGCAGTTGGTGGTTGCCGGAGCGCTTGCGAACGCTCGCACTTTTGGCGGCGAGGACTACATCGGCTTCCACTCCTTCATGGCGATGGTTCCTGCCTACCACATGAGCAAGGAGCTGCCCAAGGACCGCAGTGCGCTTCCTGTGCTTAAGGTGATCTACCGCAGCTCGAAGCAAATTCAGGCGAAGGGCGGCCGCTCGAACGAGGTGCTCCACGACGAGCCTTCGCCCGAGATGCCGCTGAAGGGCGAGCTGTTCCGCTCAATGCGAGCCATCGATCTGGATCGCTCGGAGCGCCTGTTGGCGGGCTTGGTGGGTGAGAGCCCGAAGCTCGGCTTCAACGAGCTGATGCCTCTCGTGCAAGACTCCCCTGAGGTTCACCGGGTGGTCCTGCTCTATCGGGCCTGGGACATCCTTGGCCTCATGGGAATGCAGCACGCACACACCACGCTGCGCCAGAGCTTGCGCTACTGCCTTGATGTGGAGAAGCGTATGGTGCAGAATCGCTACGCTCCGCAAGCGAGCAAAACTGTGCTGCCCAAGATTATCGACCAGTATGGGCTGGACAGCGCGAAGTTTGGCGAACGCCGTGGCGACGACGCATGGCTTGGCTCGACCGCAAGCACGCTTGTCGGCCAGACGCCCACGCAGGCTGCCGAGACGATGGCGGCTTTGGTTAAGGACGGCTTCTCGCTCGACAGCCTCGGCGAGGTTCTAACAACCGCTTCGAATCTACTGGTTCTGCGTGATAAAGGCCGAGACCGCGCTTTCCCAGGCAAGCCCATTGGCAGCGTCCATGGCGACTCTGTGGGAGTTCATGCCAGCGACTCGATGAACGCCTGGTGGAACATGGCCAAGGTCAGCACTCAGCGCAACGCGGTGACCGGACTGGTGGTGGGCGCCTATCACCTCTCGCAGGGCGTCTATGGCCTGGGAACCGATATGTACCCGTACGCCGAGCATCAGGAGTCGGTGAAGACAGTAGACCGCACCAACTTGCTGCGCGAAACCGAGGCTGCTATTCGCGAGAACAACCAGGCCCGCGCTGCCGCGCTGGCGCACCGCTACGGTCAGCTTGACATGCCTGTTCGCCCGATGCTCGACCTTCTGCTGAAGTTCGCAGTGAGCGAGGACGGCTCGCTGCATGCCGAGAAGTATTACCGCACGGCCTCCGAGGAGTTCAGCCGGGCGCGACCCGCCTACCGTTGGCGCCACATCACGGCACTCGCCCGCGTTACTGCAAGCGAGTTCGGCGCGCGAGCCGAGGGCTATGAGGATGCGTGCAAGTTGCTGGGGCAGAATGCATAGGTCTCAATAAAACGGCGTAGGGACGCTGCTTGCTGCGTCCGCTGTCAGACGAAAACGCCCTGCCGCGAGGCAGGGCGTTTTGATTGTGGATACGTTGGCGGCCGGAGAGTACTCATGGTTCTCGTACCTGCGGTTCAAACCGCGCCTGCAGAGTTCACGAAGTCCACGTTCGTGGACGGCATCCGGAACCCGCGCAGGCGGGTTTTGTCCCGTACACAGCCCCGACTTTAGTCGGAGGTACCGCGTACACCTGCGGTTGAAACCGCGGCGGCAAAGTTCACCAAGTCCACCTTCGTGGACTGCATCCCCAACCCGCGCAGGCGCGTTTCGTGCCGTATACAGCCCCGACTTTAGTCGGAGGTACCGCGTACACCTGCGGTTGAAATCGCGGCTGCAAAGTTCACCGAGTCTACCTTCGTGGACTGTATCCGGAACCCGCGCAGGCGGGCTTTGAGCCGTATACAGCCCCGACTTTAGTCGGAGGGGCAGAACATTGCTCTTCAGTTCGCCTCACCCTACCTCTTCGCCTCAAACACCCGGTTGAACGGCGTCTCGGTTGCCCGGCGGAACCGCTTCAGCCCGCCCTTGTGCACCATCTCGGCAATTGCCGCGTCCGTGGCGAGAGTGCCCAGCGCATGTCCGCCGTATGCAAGCGCGTTCGGAGTGCAGCAGAGGACCGATGCGCCCGAGAAAGTGCGACCGAGCGGGTTCAGATTCTCCTGAATGGTGTTGCCGGCCATCGGCTCCACAATCATCACCGCGCCGTCTGACGCAAGAGACTCGCAGGCCCTTCGCGCCGCGCCTGACGGATTTCCAAGGTCATGGAAGCAGTCGAAGAAGGTGATCAGATCGTAATTCTCTCCTGGGAACCGATCGGCGGGCGCTACGTCAAACTTTACGCGGTCCTGTACTCCCGCAGCATCCGCCGCCCTGTGCGCTTCGTGAATCGATGCCTCGTGGTTGTCGAACCCCCTAAAGGTCGACTCTGGGTAGGCCAGAGCCATGATGATGGTTGAGGCGCCGTGTCCACAGCCGATGTCCGCCACCACCCCGCCGGCCCGTAGGACCGCATCCACGCCCTCGAGCGAGGGAATCCAGTTCTGCACCAGGTGCGCGGCATAGCCCGGCTTGAAGAAGCGCCGCGTTCCGTCGAACAGGCACTGGTGGTGCTCGCCCCAGAGCATCCCTTTTCCGGTCCGGAACCCCTCGGAGATGCGCTCCTGGGCCGCTGTCATCGCCCATAGCGCCTGGAACCCTCCGCAGACAAAGTATGGACTGCTCTCGTCCGCCAGAGTTGCCACCTGTTCCGGGTTCAGGTGGTAGGTCTGATTCGCAGCGTTGAAGTCGATGTAACCTCCCGCCGCCTGGTTCACGAGCCACTCGCGGATATACCGTTCGTTGGTGCTGGTTCGGTCCGCAAGCTCCTGCGAGCCGACGGGCAAGCCATTCGCCATCGCCTTGTAGAGGCCGAGCTTGTCGCCTATCACCACGCAGGTGGAGCCGACCATAGCGCCGAGGTCGCCCACCACCTTGCCCATCATCTCGTTCAGCTTGGCTTCGTTTATCGGTGCTCCCATGGATGTCTCCTTCAATGGTCACGATATTGATAGGGCGACCACAAGGGTCGCCCCTACGATTGCGGCTGCAGGGCGGGCACGGAGGCCCGCCCCTACGGGCGCAGCTGCAGGGCGGGCACAAGGGTCGTCCCTACGGTTGCGGTTCCGGGCAGGCATGGGCCCGATCCCCCGACCGCTAGTCCGGCACTACAAACAAGGAATACGGGTCATTGAACTGGCCGATCCCGCTGCCTGGCGTGCCGAACTGAACCTGTCCCTCTCCCCTCATATTGTCGACTCTCCGAATCGCGCGCTGACCGTTCTCGACGTAATAGATTAGCCCGTTAGAATCAGGTACGTGAACATCGTAGACAAGGAGAAGGGGTATCGCCGCCGCGTCCCCTCCCGTCATGTCGTCAACGCGCAAAAGCCGCGGGGTGCCCCTCTCAGCAACGTATATCTTTCCGTTTGGAGCCGTTGTTACCCCTAGCGGATTATCGATAGTACTCGGAGAAAGTCCTGCCGCTGAGGTGAGTGAAGCGAAGTTGAGGCCGTTCATGTCATCGAACGCGACTATTCGGTCGCCGATGTTGTCGGCAACGAATATGCGACCGACGCGGGATACATGGATGTCCAACGGCTGATTGAACTCACCAGGCGCAGTTGGGACGGAGACCTTCACCCCATACGTCGTCCAGCCCGCTCCAGACATGTCATCAATCCGGACGATGCGGCCATTCGCTGAATCGCCAATGTAGATTCGACCGTCGAAGTCCAGTGCTAAACCATGTGGATTGTTGAACTGGCCCACACCGGCGCCCAAGGCGCCGAACGATACCCAACCGGCACCGGTCATGTCGTTGATTCGAACGATGCGGTGATTGAATGCGTCCGCAATGTAGATACGCCCTAGCTTGTCTTGAACTACCCGCCTCGGGGCAAGAAACTGACCTACTCCGCTGCCAATGGTCCCGAATGAGACCCACCCGGCGCCAGACATATTGTTGATGCGAACGATTCGGCTATTGCCGCTGTCCGCGATGAAGATGGCTTCCTCGCGCGCAGAGCCGCCCCCACCCGAAGCATTCACAACGAGCGTCACCGTCCTCGTCCTCGTCACTCCTCCGCCGGTACCGGTAATGGTGAGCGTCGATGTTCCCGCGGGAGTTGATGAGGTGGTATTCACGGTCAGCGTGCTGGCTGCGCCACCGGTTGTGGGTGTCACGCTGGCTGGAGAGAAGGTCCCAGTCGCGTTGGCCGGCAGACCTGACACGCTAAGCGACACCGTGCTGCTGAAACCGTTGGTCGCAGTGAACGTCGCGCTATACGTGGTGGATTGGCCTTGCGTTATGGTGCGTGACGCCGGACTTGCAGTTGTTGTGAACGACGGCGTTGGTCCGCCGCCGCCGCCAAGGTCTGGATTATAAGTGTTGCTGCCGCCGCATCCTAGCAAGAAAGGGGCGATGACGGCTGCTGCGAATAGAGTGAGTGTGCGTAGTCGCATGTCAGGTCTCCTGTTCCTGTTAGAATCGGCCGGACAGCGCGGCGTAGAGTGAGCCGGCGCCTCCGAGGCTGGGAGTGAGTGAAAAGCCGGTTGTGGCCCCGGTGCTGTTTGAGTAGCCGAGGTCGATGTGATATCGGCCCTCGGCGCCTCCGTAACGAATCGCAACTCCATAGACGTCGCGCTGGATGAGCGCTCCCGTTGCAGTACTGCGAGTGTTGCTGCCGGAAGTAGCGGTGTAGTCTCCGATGACAGACAGTTGGTTCGAGAGGCGAACCTGCGCTCCCACTCCGAACCCGGAGATGATGTTGTCATCGATAAAGACGACCCGGGGATTGGCGTAGAGGGAGATGGTGCTGCTCGCCTGAATGCCGGCACTAAAGCCCAGCGTCATGAAAGGGTCGCTCTGCGCAGGCGTGCCTGCGAAGCTGATGCCGATGAGTCCTGCCACTCCAGACTTTGCCGGTTCGGACATGCCGTACTTGAGTGCCAGTTCAACGTCTGTGCCGCCGTGGCGAATACCGCCACCTCCGGGCAGGGCGAACGTCTTGCGCTCGGCGCCTGCGCCGCGAAGGATGCCTTCCAATCCTCGGCCCAAACCGAGGCGAAGGGCGAGGCCGCCGTAGACGAGGTCCTCGGCGCCACGCAGGGCTCGGGCTTCCAGGGTCCCCGTCAACGTCCCTTTGGCCAAGACTGACGGATTCTCTGTATTGACGAGCTTGGAGTCAGTCGGGAGCAACAAGTCATCCTGCGCGCGAGCCTCCGGTGAGGCCCCCCACAACAACGTGCATGCTGCGATAATCGACAACGATTTCATTACAGCCTCCTTGAAGAGTATCTCTAACAACGGCGTCACTCCCACGGCACCTGCTTTCGGGGTTCGATCTTGCGACTCCTGCTAGGCTCTTACGACCCCACGCAATACAGCTTTGTGTTGGTGCGAATGAACAGACATCCATGCGCCGCTGCGATGGTGGAGCGCATCTCGCCCTCGGTGTCTGTCGGGGCCATAGGGTTTGAGGCCAGGAGCGCGCCGGTGGCCGCGTCGAAGACGTGTACGGTTCCATCAAGACCCATGGCATAGACCTTGCCGTCTGCTCCTGTGGGCGATCCCCAGCACATTGAGGTTCCAGGCGTGGCCGCGCTCCAGTTCACCTTGCCATCCGCCGGTTCGACCTGCGACAGGTTCTTTCGCACATCGCTCAACACAAAGAACTTGCCCATGTAGAAGAGCGGCGTCGGAACGTCGGACGTTACAGGGCTGCGGTCGTCGCTCTTCCAGGCCAGACCCGCGGTTCCAAGCTCTCCGCTCTTGCCTGCGAACGCCGCATAGACCGGGGCTCGCTTTGGAGCGCAGACCATCACCACGCCTCCTCCCGCAACCGGCGATGGCACTAGGCGCCACCAGACCTCACGGTGCCCCTCGTTCCAGGTGCCCCAGCGCCACAGCTCCTTGCCGGTCTCCGGGTCGTGCCCGGTCACCACGTCTCCGCCGGATATGAGCAGCTCCTTGCGCCCGTTGTGAACATAGGGTATAGGCGTACCATAGGATTCGAGCGACTCCATTCGCGCGGTGGATTGGCGAACATGCCTCCAAAGCTCTTTGCCGGACGCAGGTTCTAGCGCCAACAGAAACGACTCCGCGCCCCGCTTCCCGCGCGGACCGGCAGGCTGGTTGCGCTGGAGAATCTGCATATAAAGTTTGCCGCCATAGAGCTGAGGACTGCTCGAGAAGGTCCACTGAAATGCAAAGTCGCCATAGTCCTGCTGGAGGTTTCGCGCCCACATCTTCTTGCCGTCCAAACTGAAGCACGCCATATCGCCGTTGCCAAAGAAGAAGACCACCTGTTTGCCGTCCGTTACCGGCGAGGGCGAGGCGTAGTTGCTTCGCTCGTCCACCTGCAGCGCGTTGCCCACTCCGCCGGCAATGTAGCCCGTGCCTACAGGCTCCTTCCATCGCATCTTACCGGTCTTGCGGTCGAGACAGATCGCCAGCAGCGCGTTCGCCTTGAAGTCCGTGCTGGGAACGAAGACGTAATCCTTCCAAACTATGGGGGTCGCGGCGGACGGTCCAGGCATATCGGCCGCCCACTTCACCCCTTGGGTGGGCGAGAATTTGACCGGCAGTTTGGTGGCGGTCGTCGAGCCGTTGTAGCTCGGCCCGCGCCAGTTTGCCCAGTCTTGAGC
>VFKD01000733.1 GCA_009885735.1 bacterium | reverse complement strand
GGCCGTGACATTCGTATTGATACGCAAACTCATTGTAAGAACCGTCCTCCTTGATTGTGTCGGACCGACGCGCCAGATATGGACGCGGCCATTCTGCCCGACATGGAACATCGCCGTAATACCGTGTCCCTCAGCCTTATGCCATGCGACTGCTTGATTGCCGCCATGGTATAGTCCAATTTGGCCAAAGCCCGGTACTGTTGCCAGGAGACCTGCAGCCTTGAGGTCCCCCTGCAGGTCTTGGAGCATAAGAAGAGAACTCTATAGAGGAAAGCTCCGGCTCGGCCCATCAGCGCGAGGCGATCGGCTGCCCGGTGCCGTTACAGTTGAAGATTAGGCACGATGTCCACACTCCCCGCATCTGGTTTTATGGCTATCTCGGACCTCTTTGGCCGGCTGCTCGGCGTTCCTGCGCGCATCGCGCAGGGAGGCGGAGACGCCGCCTTCGTTCTCGGCTCGCCCGCGCCGGGCTGGTCTGTCGCGTGCCTTCTCGCGCTTGCGGCTGTGTGGTTCGGCAGGATATACGTGCTGGAGGGCTCGCGGCCAAGCGCGGCAACAAAGGTCGTACTCCTCGCGCTGCGGCTGACAGCGTTTGCAGCCCTCATCCTCATGCTGCTTCAGCCGATGCTGCGAATCACCACTCGCGAGGAGGTGAAGCCCATCGTAGCCGTGTTGGTGGATCGCTCAGGCAGCATGGGCCGCACTGACGCCAGGCTCTCCGCTGAGCGGGCCAATGCTCTTCGAACGGCGATAGGCTCGGATCCGCGTACGCTAAGCCGTTCCGAGATTGCCGTTCGTCTCCTAACGTTCGAGCAGCAGCGATTACTGACACGGCTCGCCGAGCGGTTCAACGTGCGTCTCTACCCCTTTGCGGCTGCGGCGGAAGTTGCGGATCCAAATACGCCAGCGCAACGGTCCCTCCTCCCGGACAAGGCAGCCGGTGGCTCCACGCAGATTGGCGTCGCGCTCCGAAGAGTTGTGCAAGACCTAGCCGGAAGGCAGGTTTCGTCGGCTCTGGTGCTCTCGGACGGCGGCAACAACCTTGGCGACGATCCCGTAGCAGTCGCGCGAGAAGCGAAGGCGCAAGGCTTCCGGGTGGACACCTCCGGCATCGGAGATCCCACGCCTACGAAAGACCTCGCCGTGTCTGACGTGCTTGCAGACCAGGTGGTGCGCAAGGACAATGTGGTGCAAGTGTTCGCCGGCCTAAGCCACAGGGGCTACGCCGGATCTCGCGCAACTGTTACGCTTCAGCGCGGCGGCGCGGCGGTCGAGACCAGGGCAATCACTCTTGGCGCTGCAGGGGCCAGACAGTCGGTCACCTTCAACTTCACGCCAACCGTCGCGGGCAGCTTCAACTACACAGTGGCTGCTCAGGTTCTGCCTGGAGAGCTAAGCCGGGGGAACAATCGGCGAGCATTCAAGCAGC
>VFKD01000336.1 GCA_009885735.1 bacterium | reverse complement strand
TTCTCCTGGGTGGAATGTCCTATGATACCGCCGTATACGCAAAGTAGGGCAGGGGCCCCGTCCCCTGCCGTTGGTTTCATCGGTGCGCCGTAACGTCAGAGGCGAACGGCACGGCGCAGGACGGGGCCTGCACCCTACTGTTTGGGCCCAAACAGCTGCGCCCTACAGGATACCTACACCGCCGCGGCAGGCACCGAGGGTACCGCAGCATCCAGCGTGATGGCGATCTCGCCATTCTGGGCGTCCACGCGAATCGTGGACCCGGTACCTACCTCGCCGCCAATGATAGCCCTGCCCACGCGAGTCTCCAGAGTCCGCTGAATGGTCCGCTTGAGGGGTCTCGCGCCATAGACCGGGTCGTACCCCGCCTTTGCGAGCGCCCTCCGTGCGGCCTCCGTGATCGTGAGTGCAATTCCCCTGTCCTCAAGCCTGCCTCGCAGGTGGCCCACCTGCAGGTCGACAATCTGCTCGATCTGCGCCAGCGTGAGCGGGGTGAAGAGGACTATCTCGTCGATCCGGTTCAAGAACTCCGGTCTGCAGTGGGCCTCCAGTTCCTCGATCACCCTCGAACGAGTCATCTCGCTCAGTTCGCCCGTGTCGCTTGCGCCAGTAATGAGATGGTGAGAGCCAAGGTTGCTCGTCATGATAATCAGCGTGTTCTTGAAGTCCACGGTGCGGCCCTGTGCGTCGGTCACGCGGCCATCGTCCAGGATCTGCAGCAGCACGTTGCTCACGTCCGGGTGCGCCTTCTCGAATTCGTCGAGCAGCAGCACGGAGTACGGGTGCCTGCGAACCGCCTCGGTGAGCTGGCCGCCCTCGTCATATCCCACGTAGCCCGGCGGCGCTCCAATGAGCCGAGAGACCGTGTGCTTCTCCATGTATTCCGACATATCGATGCGGATCATGTTCTCCTCGGAATCGAAGAGCGACTTTGCCAGCGCCTTTGCTAGTTCTGTCTTCCCAACTCCCGTGGGTCCCAAGAAGATGAACGAGCCGATCGGCCTATTCGGGTCCTTGATGCCGGCCCTCGCTCGAATAACTGCGTCCGACACGAGCTGAACCGCCTCGTTCTGCCCGATCACACGCTCGTGCAGCGTCTCGTCCAGGTGCAGGAGTTTCTCTCGTTCGCCCTCCATGAGTCTGCTCACGGGCACCCCGGTCCATTTGCTCACGATGTCTGCAATTTCGTCGTCGGTCACCTCCTCGCGAAGCAGACGCGCCGTCTCCTTGGAGCCCGTGATCTTTTTCTGCTCCTCTTCGAGCTTGCGCTCGAGCGTCGGCAGCTTGCCATGCCGTAGCTCCGCTGCTGTCGTGAGGTCGTAGCCGCGCTCAGCCAGTTCCAGCTCCCTGCGAACGTGCTCAATCTGCTCGCGCAGCGCCTGAAGGCTGCGGATCCCCTCTTTCTCGGTCTCCCATTGCGTGCGCATCGTCGAGCCGCGCTCGCGCA
>VFKD01000664.1 GCA_009885735.1 bacterium | reverse complement strand
TCCCGTCGCCGTGGGCGATCCACACCTGCGCATTATCCCCGACCGGCGTGATCACCGCGCGCGTCCCCGTGTTCCCACTGGCATACTGCCCTCCCACGCAGAAGTCCAGCGTATCGCCTGCATTCAGTTGGACCGTCGTGGGCGTGGCATATTCTGCTCGTGGAGTGGCGGATCGAATTGCCGCAGACCAGAGGACAGTCGTGTTGTTGAGGACCACGGTGGGATTGGTGTTTGCCGCGTCGATCCTCCAGAACTCTGCATAGAAGACGTATCTGCCTGCAGAGGAACAAGTCCATCTAATCGTGCTGGCCTCTCCGTTCTGGCCCGGATGCAGCGACATTTCACCTGGATACCAGGTGGAGCGTTGGGTCAGATTAAGAGCGATGGTGCGTCCACTTCCGTTATAGTTCAGGTGAGAATTGTTGGCCGAGATCAAGACGTCGAGGCCGCTTGGGGTCGCGCCACCATTAGAGTGCGGATAGAACTCACCTGCAAGAGGGCTAGGCTTCCATCCGTACTGCCAGACTCCATTCGTGGGAGAAAGAGCGAAGCCTGCCTCCACATCATAGGGCGGCTCCGTCGCTGGCTCGACGAGCAGGGTGAACTGGCCGACGTTATCCAATCTCCCATCTGGACTGGTGCTGTAGGGCGCGACTCGGTCCACGTTGTAGAGTCCGGTCGCCGTGTAACGGAAATCCGTAACCGTGATTCTGCGATTGGCGATGACCGTGGAGGCTGCTCCGGAAGATGGCACGATAGCGTCGTCCCAGCGGAGGCGACTGCTGGCGGGATTCGCCACGAACGCGGGAGCTACGATCGAGGTCTGTGTCGGGGCATAGACGCAGATGCTTGGACGGAACTGACCATTGAATGCTAGGTTCAGGCTGTAATGTCCCACGTCGGGCTTGTTGTGGGTGGCGTAGAGCGTAAACGTGTAGGTCCCTGGGTCGAGCGGTACGTCTAGCCCAGGGCTGTTGATGAACGCGCCATTGAGATTATCGCCTTGGATGACCCAGAGGTACCATGCTCCGCTGAGAAGAGTGGTAGTGTGCCAGTCGTATCCTCCGATGTAGTTTCCAGCGGAGTCTGTGCCTTCGCTTACGATGTTGGTCAGACGGACCTGGGCAGGCGCGATTCGAGAGATTGACAATGCACAAATTGCAAGAAGTAGGACTGAACGGATGCGATTCATGGCAGGTCTCCTTGTTCTGATAGGACCTACGAGGACGTTGTACAGCACGCTAACGCGGATGAGACGCCTTGGCGCGAGAAGTAGGCCCATCGAGGAATTCTAGCAACCAACCCTTACACGAGCCTTAATCCAGCCTTACAGGGACGAGATTTGGAAAAAAGATTTGGCGAATTTGTGATGGAGGACGCGGTTTTGGCTGAGAGGAGTGCGGCGGGTAACTACGGGGCGAACGTGAACACGGCGATGCTTGGTGAGCGCCCGTTCCAGACCTGGCCGGCGCCAACGATCTGCCCATTCTGGCATTGATGAAGGACATGCGCCTCGGCGAAACGATCGGGAGGAAGTGTGACGCGAACGCCGTGAGGACCTGTCGGACGGGTGAGGCTGTGATTGCGCAGCGGGTCGAAGGCGATCTCTGTCTTGAAGCCCCACGGATTGCCATCGCCCAAGCCCACAGTCCCCCACCAATAGGGCTCGCCACGCATCAATGCAAGACATCCGCCCAGAAGGTGCGGAAAGCTATAGGAGTCCGTAAGCCGGCCGGCGGCTGAGACATGGAGCGCCTGACTCTGGTAAGACCGATCTCGGCCGCCTGTTAGTGCGGCCGAAACGTAGATTCCGCCTTGGCCATCGCTCTCGAGATACCTGGGCTCCGCCTCCGGTTGAGCGTGCAAGGGGCGGTATGGCACAGACCAGATCTCGTTGCCGTGGCTGTCGTACTTGACCACCAGGATGCCCTCGAACTTGCCTGGCCCAGAGCCGTAAGCGAGGTATCCGGTCCGCGGCGTACCATCGTTCAGGTCTCCGTTGTCATTGGGCACCGTCTCGTTCCCGGCGATCTTGTATGTGCCGGCAACGTACACGTTCTGGTCTGCATCGACCGTGAGGATGCGGCCGACAGCCTTTTGGGAGTTGTCTGCGGCGAAGCGGCGGTGCCACACCTGGTTGCCATGCCGGTCGTAGCGGAGCGTGAAGAGGTCGTGAGTCTGGCGGCCTGCCGCATCCGTGACCGTTGCACCGCCGCAGAGAAAGATATTGCCTTGCGCATCGGCCGTGAAGGACTGGACCTTTAAGTCCCTGAACGTCAACCCGTTGCTCAGGGCATCTGCATAGACAGTCCAGGCAATGGCTCCGTTCGAATCGTACTTACTCAGTGCACACTGCTCGGTTCCGTCAATGCGTTTCGTCGCCGCCGCCAAATAGATGTTCCCGCCTTTGTCCAGGGCCATGCCGAGAGGTCTGTCGTCGTTGTGGGCTGGGCTGTCGAACCGGCGTGTCCACAACTCTTTGCCGTCCGGGTCGTACTTGACTATCGCGACGTCCCACTCCGTGCCCGTCTTCTCCCGCTCGCCGCCGTAGGATTCACCAGAGACGTACACATTTCCAGAGGCGTCCACTGCAACGGCGCGCGGACGGTCGCAGTCGTTGGTCTTCGAGTAGTTCCACCGCTTGATCCAACGCTGCCTGCCATCGGAATCGAACTTGAGAGTGAGGAAATCGACGTCTTGCTTCTTGGTCTGTGTATACCCGGCGACGTAGATCCCGCCCTTGGCGTCGGACGTGATGGCCGTTGGCTCGCTGTCTCCTTCACTTGAGTTGGCGCCGGTTGGCGCGTACTTCCACTCCCAGAGCAGCGTCGCGGGCTCATTCGACTTCAGAGCGGGAGGACTTTGTGGCCGAGATGCACGCGATCGAAGCCAGCTCACTCCAGGCACGATCAGGAGGGCCAGCCCCACTGCAAGCGCGACCATGATGCTGGGTCGGATTCGAGTTCGGCTTGGCTCCGGCACAGGAGGCCGCAGCACATCGTCCACGCCAAGCGGTGATTCGACGGAAGTTGAAAGAGTCTCCGTGGCGTGGACAAGCCCTCTGCCGTTCGAGCCATTGCCGGAGGGCTGAGCGCTTGCCTTTCGAATTGCCTCCAGGAGCGCCTCCATCTCAACTGACGGCACAATGTCGAGCTCTCGGCTCAGCATGTTCTCGAGCGAACGATACTGCTGCAAAGCGTCCCCGTGGCGGCCAGCCTGCATGAGCAGTCGAATGAGCGATTCGTGCGCTTGCTCCAGCAGCGGCTCAGCGGAAACCATCCGGCGCGCATACGCAATCGCGCGATCCAACTGACCAGTCTGTTTCAGAAGCTGGACCACTGTCGACATCGCCTGGGCGGCCCTGTCGCGCAGCTTCTCCTGTTCGGCAACCACCCAGGACTCATAGACCCCCGGCAGCAGCGAACCGCGATAGAGCTCAAGCGCCGCCGTTAGGTGCGACACCTTCTCCTCAGCCTCCGTCGACTTCTTGGCCACGTCCAAGTGAGATTCGAACTGGGAAACATCCGTCTCTATTTGCTTTCGGTCCAGCCAGACATGGAGGCGGTCGGATTGCAGGACATCGGATGGCGCGCCTATGGACTCAAGATGGGATCGCAGCCTCGACAGGGTGACGTTGAGGCGGTTTCGGGCGGCTTCGGGCTCCACTTCCGCCCACAGCATCTCCATCAGCACCTCGCGCGAATGCTGGCGGTCGGCATGGTACGCAAGGTACGCGAGGAGGACCAGCGACTTCTGTGAACTAAGTCGCGGGGCTTCTTCATTTCCGCGAACCGTCAAAGTCAGTCCGCCGAAGAGTTCAATTCGTACTGGGGCCATAGTGCGGCTCGATTCGGCGTATTGAACAGGTACTCCTCCAAGCTTTTCATCTTGGCGCGGAGCGCGCACACAGTCCATGTCGTTCAGACCGTGCCGAAGTTACCCTGTCGCCTGGATCTGCCCCAGTACGTGGCCCAGTGCATCCACAACCCTCTGGCAGTCCGCGCTCGTCACCATCAGCGGCGGCAGGAAGCGCAGAACCGTGTCTCCTACCGCGTTAACGATGATCTGCTTCTCCATCAGCCTTGCCTTCACTGCCTTCGCAGTCGGCGTGGCTAGCTCCACTCCCACCATAAGTCCCAAGCCTCGAACCTCCTTGATAGTTCCCGGAATCCGATCCGCCAGAGCTTGCAGGTCCGACATAAACTGGGCTCCAACCGTCGCGGCATTGTCGATCAGCTTCTCACTTTCCAGCACGTCAAGCGTTGCGAGCGCCGCGGCGCAGGCAAGCGGCTGGCCGCCAAAGGTGGAGCCGTGGTCGCCCGGAACCAGCGTGCAGGCCGCGCTTCCGCGCACGAGGCACGCTCCCATAGGAATCCCGGATGCGATGGCTTTGGCTAGGGTCACGATGTCTCCGCGAACTCCAGCCACCTGAGATGCGAGAAACCGCCCTGTCCGGCCCATGCCGCACTGCACTTCATCAAGGATTAGGAGGCAGCCCGCCTCGTCGCAGAGGGCGCGGACTGCGTGCAGGAATGACGGCGGCACGGGCCGAACTCCGCTCTCGCCCTGAATGGGCTCGATCATGACTGCCGCAGTCTTGTCGGTAATGGCCTCGTCCAGGGCTTCCACGTCACCTACTTCAAGGTAGCGGAACCCGCCCGGAAGCGGAGTGAATGGCTCCTGATACTTCGGATTTGCCGTCGCGGTGACCGTGGCGAGCGTTCTGCCGTGGAACGAGCCCTTGAACGTGATAATCTCGTGGCAGTCAGGCCCCCGATACTGCTTGGCCCACTTGCGCGCAATCTTGATCGCGGCCTCGTTTGCCTCCGCGCCTGAATTCCCAAAGAAGACACGGTCCATCCCGGTAAGCTCGCAGAGTCGCTTTGCAAGCTCGGGCTGAAGAGCGTTATGGTAGAGATTGCTCACATGCATCAGCGTGGAAGCCTGCGCGGAGATTGCTCTCGCCACGTGCGGATGGCAGTGGCCCACGCTCGCCACCGAGATGCCGGCCAGGAAGTCGAGGTATTCGCGCCCCTCCGAGTCCCACAGGCGTGCGCCGGATCCGCGAACGAAGACCACAGGCTCGCGAGAATAGGTGCCCAGAACGTATTCGGAGTCCCACTCGATGATCTGGTCGGCGTCGATGGTCTTGGTGGACGGTTCAGCACTCATGAAAGCTCTTCTTTCTGTTCGTCATCTTGGGTGGCCGGCCTCAGAAGCCGTGCAGGGTTTGGTTCAGTACGACCGGCAGTCGGGCGCAGCAGGCGGTTTGCGGCATCGGCCTCCGACGGCCTAAGCAGTCGGGCGCTCATGGGTTCCGGCTCTTCATTTCGCATCAGCGCGGTCAGCACCGCCGTCAGGCGCTCCACGGTGCCTGGCGCCACGCTGAGTTCGTCTAGCCGCTTCGCGGAGATTCCAAGGTCGAGGCCAATCCGCTTCACCAGCGTCATCGTTACGGGCCCTCCAGGCTTGTCCGCATAGAAGAGGTCCGGCAGGCTGTCCTGAGGCCGAATGCATTCCTCTCGCGCATCGAGGATGCCGAACCAGAGCGCATCATGAACTCGCCTCGCCGCCTCCGGCTCGTGGCCGCGAGCAGACATCAGCACCACGAAGTCGTCGCGCTCACGCATGCGAGTCTGCATCACTTCCCGATAGCTTCGTTGCGGGGCCGCTACCTCGGCAGATCCGCGAATCTCTCTTGGCCGCAGGAGCGAGACGACGAAAACGGCGCTCCAGGCAACCGGTACGACGAGATAGCTAATATCGATCATGGCAATTCATCCTGTTGACTCTCAGGCCCGGATCATCGTGCCGATGCCCGTATTTGTGAAAACCTCGATGAGAATCGCATGAGGCAGCCTTCCGTCGATAAGGTGGGCCCTCTCCACTCCTCCGTCCAGAGCAGTGATGCACGCCTCAAGCTTCGGTATCATTCCCTTCTCCGCCTTCCCGGTGCTTAGCATGCGCTTGGCTTCGGCCCGGTCCATTTCTGAGATCAGGCTCGATTTGTCCGCAAAGTCCGCATAAAGCCCCTCCACATCGGTCAGCATCACCAGCTTCGCGGCATTCACCTCGGCTGCGATTGCGCCGGCCGCGTGGTCTGCATTCACATTGTAGCTTTCTCCGTCCACTCCAATAGCTACGGATGAGATTACGGGAATGTAGCCGTGGTCCGAAAGCAGGGCGAGAAGGTCGGCGTTCACTTGTGTAATCTCTCCAACGAACCCTAGGTCTCCCGCGGCATTCTCCATCTTCCGCGCTACGATGAGGTTCGCGTCCTTCCCGCTCAAGCCCACCGCTCGCGCGCCCTGCTGGTTCAGGAGCGCCACTATTCCCTTGTTCGTCTTGCCCGCCAACGCCATCTCCACAATCTCCATCGTGGCTGCATCGGTTACCCGCAGGCCTCCCACAAACGATGGCTCGTGCCCCATCTGCTTCATGAGCGAGGATATTTCCGGCCCTCCGCCATGCACCAATATGGGCCGAATGCCCACGTAGTGCAGCAGCGCCACGTCCTGCATCACCTGCTCTTTGAGCCGCTCGTCTATCATGGCGTTGCCGCCATACTTCACCACGACGGTCTTGCCATAGAATTCGCGAAGATACGGCAGCGCCTCTATCAGCACCTCGGCGCGAAGTTCGGCGGGCGTGTTGGATCCCTGGTTCAAGAAATACTCCTGTCCGATGACTGTGCCTCGTTAGCCGCGCGTCTCCGCGTAGGGGCGGGCCCCCGTGCCTGCCCGGAGACGACAATGGCCGCATCCATCCCGCACCAGCACCAGCGTTCGACCTGGGGCAACCACAGGGGGTTGCCCCTACGGCTGCCCGACACGTGGCATGCGCGTCTCGCGCATGATTGTCCACGGGCGGGACGCCAGTGCCACGTTGGCCGCGCGTCTCCGCGTAGGGGCGGGCCCCTGTGCCCGCCCTGAAACGCTACGTGCCCTGAAACGCCACGTGCCCTGAAACGCTACGTGCCCAAAAACGACAAAGGCTGCAACCATCCCGCATGTCTACGTGTGATACTCCGCGTTAATCCGAATGTAGTCGTACGAGTAATCACAGGTCCAGATGCTTGCCTCACAGCTACCGTCGCCAAGGTCCACCATCACCTCGACCTCTTTTTGCTTCAGCGCGGCGCTCGCCTCGGCTTCGTCAAACTCAACGGCGCACCCTCCGGAATAGACGCAGATGCCGCCCAGCGCGACTCGCGCCCTCAGCGGATCAAACGGCACTCCGGCACGCCCGGCGGCAGCCAGGACCCGTCCCCAGTTCGGATCGTTCCCAAACAGGGCGGTCTTCACCAGCGGCGAGAGCGCGATCGTCCTGCCCACCTGCTCGGCGTCTGCTTCGGTGGCCGCGCCGCACACTTTCACCTCCACCAGCTTTGTGGCGCCCTCGCCGTCCCGGGCGACCTCTTTCGCGAGCGAGAGGCAGATGAGTCCGAGGCCTTGCACGAATGCATCGAATCCTGGCCCGGAGTCCGGAATACGCACCTCGGTTGCGCCGTTCGCCAGCGCGAGCACCATGTCGTTCGTGCTCGTGTCGCCGTCCACCGTGAT
This sequence comes from bacterium, assembly GCA_009885735.1. Classification (GTDB taxonomy): domain Bacteria; phylum Armatimonadota; class Chthonomonadetes; order Chthonomonadales; family CAJBBX01; genus VFKD01. Next base: position 15,420 of record VFKD01000664.1, on the reverse strand, counting down.
GCGGTTGAAGCTGCCGGCGGTGGCCCGGTTAAGGGCGCTTTGCAGGGCTGAAGCAGAGATTGCCGCATCGGTCGTTAGGAAGCAGAGCATCGTGGCGTGCGGCGGCCCCAATGTGGGACCAATCATTCCCGAGCCCTTGCACACTCCACCGATGCGAATGGCGCCGGTCCAGTGCTCCGATTTGCACTCTGCCGCGCGCTGCTTTGGAACAAGATCTGTGGTCATGATGGCAGCGGCGACGCAGGCGTCGGCGTCTGGCCCGCGCCTTGCCGAGATTGCGGCAGCCGGAATTCCCGCGTGGAGCTTCTCCATCGGCATAGGGTGTCCGATGACTCCCGTGCTCGCCACAAATACCTCATAGGCCGTCAGCCCCAGCGCTTCCGCCGTGAGCTTTGCCATCTGGGCTGTGTCCGCAGCGCCTTGCGGACCGTTGCATGCGTTCGCGTTTCCTGCGTTGCACACCACGGCGCGAGCAGTTCCGCTTCGAGCCACCCGCTCGGAGTGCATCACGCAGCTTGCGCGCACCACGTTCGTGGTGAATACGCCCGCACATGCGGCGGGCCGAAGGCTTACGATCACGGCGACATCGTCACCCGTGGTCTTTAGCTCGGCGCGTGCCGATCCCGCGGCGAATCCCGCGGGATAGGTCACGCCGGAATCACTCCGCTCGGAGTATTGCAGCGTTGACTCACTCATAACTCGCTTGCCCTATTTGGGCAGGGCAAGCCCTGCACCCTACGCTCAATTGATGTGTCCGTGCGTAGGGCAGTGGGGCTTGCCCCACCCGCCGTTCGGTCCCGCAAGAACCCGCGTAGGGCTGTGGGGCTTGCCCCACCCGCCGTTATTGATGCCACGCCTCTACAACTCATGATTCTGGAAAAACTCGATGATCTCGCCATTGAGCCCGCGCACAAACGAGATGCGAAACTCCATCGGCTTCTCTCCAGCGATGGGCACCGTCTTCGGCTCAACGGTCACCACGGCGCCGGCCTCCCGGGCGCGCTCCGTGGCCGCGCCCACGTCTGTGGTGCGAAGGGCGAAATGCAGAAGGCCGCCCTCGGGAATCTCCTCGCCCGGTGTACCTACACGTCCCGCGAAGACCTCGAGGTAGTTGCCATCTCCCGTGTCGAGCAGTACCGCTCGCGTGTCGCGTTCTCCTGCGGCCCGCCCATCCGCGCCCCATCCGTAGACCCTTCGAAAGCCGAACGCTGCGATGTAGAACTCAAGTGTTGCGTCAAAATCATAAGCTCGGATTGCGACGTGATGAAAGCCGCCGCCCCCGATTGTTGCGTTGTGACCAACCTTTGGCGCCATGGTCTCTCCTGTTTTTGTGAAATCCGGACGCGGCAAGCAGCGTCCCTACTCAGTTCGTGCCCAGCTCCTTGAACCACGTCTCATACGCCGGGTTCTGAACCCAGCCTCGGCCCGCGTAGAGCGCCTTCGCGGCGCTGTTGTCGCGACCAACCAGCAGTCCGATGCTCTCAAACCCTGCTTGCGCTGCGGCACACTCGACAGCGTCCATCAGCAGCGTTCCGATTCCGTGCCCACGCATCTCGCAGGCTACATTCAGCCTCCACACGAACGCCTGCCGACCGTTGTGGGTCCACAAGACCACTCCGCACACGCTGCTGTCCGCGTCCGCCACGATGGCTTTGCCTCCAGACGCGAACAGTCTTCTCAGGTGCCGAGGCGTGAACGGATTCGTGCCTTCTGCTCTCCACAGGCCTGCGACTGTTGGGTAGTCACTGTCTCGGTAGGATCTCAAGAGTACGCACGGTTGCTTCGTCGTCTCTACGGCCATTGCCCGCCCTCCAAGAGTCCGGCGGTCTCATCCAAGCCGCACATCAGGTTCATGTTCTGCACAGCTTGTCCGGCCATTCCCTTGCCAAGATTATCCGTAGCCGAGATCACCGTCACTCGGCTGGTTCGGCGGTCCACCGCAAGACCGATGTGGCACATGTTCGTTCCCAGCACGTGCTTCGTGGCCGGGATGAAATCGGTGATATGAACGAACGGATGCGTGGCATAGTACTCGCGGTAGACGCCTAGCAGCGTGGCAGTGTCCTCCCGATGCCCCACATTTGCATAGCAAGTAGCGAGTATCCCCCGCGTCATGGGCACCAGGTGCGGAGTAAAGGAGACTTTCACCGGTGCTCCGCAGAGCTCAGTGAGCTCCTGTTCAATCTCGCCTGTGTGCCTGTGCGTGCCAGCAATCTTGTAGGCGGTCGTGCTCTCGTTCGCCTCGGCAAAGTGATAGTCTAGGCCGAACTTGCTGCGGCCCGCTCCCGAGATGCCGGACTTGCCGTCAATAATGATGCTGTCCGGGTCGAGAAGCTGTCGTTCGACGAGCGGAGCGAGAGCCAGGATGCTCGTGGTCGTGTAGCAGCCGGGGTTGCCTACCAGGCCCGCCGCGCCGATGATCGCTCGATGCAGCTCGGGAAGGCCGTAGACCGCAGGAATGCAGTAGCTGGGACTTGCATGCTCAACTCCGTACCATTCAGTGTAGGCGGCCGGGCTTCGAAACCGGAAGTCCGCGCTGAGGTCGATCACCTTGCAGCCCATTGCCAGGAGCGCGGGCGCCTCTTTCATCGCCACGCCGTTGTCTCGTGCCAGGAACACGACGTCACACTGCTTCAGCTCGTCCGCCTGCGCATCGGCCTGGAAGCAGAGGTTCGTCACTCCAGTTAGTCCTGGGAACGCGGCATGCACCGGCTTGCCGGCATAGGTTCGCGACGTGGCGAGGCGGACGGACGCGCCAGGATGCCGCAGGAGCCTGCGCAGCAACTCGCCGCCGCCATATCCCGATGCTCCCAATATCGCCGCCTGTATCATCTTGCTCTCCCTACGCCGACAGTTAGGCTGCCCGAGGTTTCCCCGGGCGCCGCCCGAGGCTATGTTGTTATGCCCCTCCGGGGCGGAGCGCGGGCGTCCCGCCTGCCACGGCTGCGTCGAACCGTCCGCGCCGTCCCGGTTTCCCCGGGCGCTGCCCGAGGCTATGTTGTTATGCCCCTCCGGGGCGGAGCGCGGGCGTCCCGCCCGCCACGGCCGCGACGAACCGTCCGCGCCGTCCCGGTTTCCCCGGGCGCTGTCCTACAGGGTCGTTCTGTCCATAGCCTCAAAATAGAAAAAGCCGCCAGGACTCGCCTGCGGCTTGCTTGGAACCGGAGTTCCGGAAACAACAATGACCGCAGCGTGCTCCTTGGTGGAGACGCCCACGGCCTGATGGTTAGCTTACATCTCTCTCCTCAGCGCGCGTCGTGGGCGAAGTTCCTCTCTCGCTCTCGTCGACGGGGCCGAGGGTTCAGCACGGTGTGCATAGAAATTCCCTCTTGTGTTGGCTTGAGCAAGCATTATATCATGAGCAGCGGGCGACTTGTCAAGGGAAACCCGATTCTGCGCAGGCGAAAGTGACTCAAGGGACTTCTGGGATACGAGTAACGGAGGCTCGTTCGGTTCGCCCTGGCACTCCTTGAGTCTCTTATGTCCCTGTCGTCTCTTATGTCCCTTCCGTCACTTCTGCCTACAGCCACTGCCCACTGCCGGCTACTCCCCCTCCAGCACCTCGCGCACCTTTTCCACCAGTTCGCCGCCGCGAAACGGCTTCGGCAGGAATGCCACAGTGCCATCGGCCGTAAGACTCTCCATGCTCCTCATGCCGGTGTAGCCCGACGTCAGGATGATGCGAAGGTTCGGAAACAGCTCAAGAAGCTCCGCGGCAAGCATGGTTCCGTTCATGCCGGGCAGAACGACGTCGGTTATCACCAGCCGCAGATCCGCGCCGCTTGCGTTTACCGCCTCGAGCGCTTCTTCCGCGCTTCCTGCCTCAAAGACCTGGAATCCAGCCTTTGTAAGCGCCTTCGAGGCAACGCTTCGCACCATGGGCTCATCCTCGACCACAAGGATGGCGCCTTGCCCGACTTCCGCCGCTCGACCCGCTGGTGAGATCTGTTGTCGTGGCTGGGAAACCTCGGCGCACGGCAGAAGCACGGTAAATGTGGCGCCCTCGCCTGGGCTGGATACAAACGAGATGTGTCCTCCGCTTTGGCGTACTATTCCGTCGCAGGTGGATAGACCAAGGCCCGTGCCGGATCCAGCGCGCTTGCTTGTGTAGAACGGCTCAAAGACGTGTGACGCATCAATAGCGTCGATACCCAGCCCCGTATCAGCAACAGTGATTTCAACGTATTCGCCAGGCGGCAAGCTCTGACGGGCAGTGTCTAGTGTTCGATTCCCAGCGCGCAGGGTTATGCGTCCGCCCTCCGGCATGGCATCGCGCGAATTGAGAAGCAGGTTGAGAAGAACCTGCTGGAACTGGCCTTCATCGACCTTCGCCATGCGGATGTCGGGGTCAAGGCCTGTCTCTATCGTAATGTTCGCCCCAATGAGTCGGTTTGTCAGGGAGAGGGTCTCGCTTATGACGCCCGGCACATCCACGGCAGTTGGCGAGATTACCTGCTTCCTCGCATACGTGAGTAGCTGGGACGTTAGGTCTCCCGCTCTCTGGCCGGCGGTCAGGATGTTTTGCAAATACTCGGTGATCTGCGAATTCTCGGGCGCCGTCTCCTCGGCAAGCTCAGCGAAGCCCACAATCACCGTGAGCAGGTTGTTGAAGTCGTGCGCCACTCCGCCTGCCAGCCTGCCAATGCTCTCGAGTCTGTGCGATTGGTTCTGCTCTTCCTCTAGCCGCTTTCGCTCTGTTACGTTGCGCAGGACGATGAGGAGGCCCGTTGCCTCGCCGCTGCCGGCCTGAATCGCGGCACCTGCCGCTTCGCCCCAGAACGTTGTCTCATCGTGGCGGCGTCCGATAAACTCTTTTGAACTGACTGCTTCACCTTTCACCAGCATGGATAGATAGCCAAGGCACCTCTCCCGATCTCCTTCATCTATCAAAGTTGCTGCGTGTATACCGATCATCTCGCTTGGATCCGAGAAGCCGAATGTCTCCGCGCCGTGCCGGTTCGTCATCGTTATCTTGAGGTCGCGATCCGAGAGGAAGATCGCGTTTGGAGATGCATCAAATATCGCGCGATATCGGTTCTCGCTCTCGCGAATGGCGTTCTCCGCCTCGACACGGACGGTAATGTCCTGCAGGATTCCGATGCTGCCGGTCACCTTGCCGTCCTGCCCTTTCACGGGAATAGAGGAATCCGATACCCAAATCTCGGTCCCGTCGCGCTTCCTCCACTTCTCGTCTGCTCTCCAGAATTTGAATTCGCCATTCCAGAATCTCTTCACTGCCTCGGAAGTTGGCAGCCCCTCGATCTCACCCACGAGGCGGTGACTCACGGAGATATCCGCGAGGAGATCAGGCGTGATCTCGTCAATTCCATAGCCCGTGAGGGTCACTATCTTGGCGTCGATGTAGGTGTAGCGGTTCGACGGGATGTCGAGCTGATAAACGACGCCGTCTGCGGTGGAAATTGCTCGCCGGTAGAGCGCCTCCCTCGCGGCGACCGCCTCCACTGCACGGCTGCGCTCAATGGCGATCGAGGCCAACTGCGTGGCCGTGTCGAGGACCTCCAGTTCGTGCGCCTCAGGGCCGCGAGGCTCGCGATAGTAGACAGCGAACGTGCCCAGCACCGTGTCGTCCGCGGACTTGATAGGCTCCGACCAGCAGGCTGCCAAGCCCGCCTTGGCTGCGATATCCTTGAAGTGAGTCCAGTTCGGGTGAGTGGCAATGTTAGTCACAATCACGCGCTCGCCAAGGGAAGCGGCCGCGCCGCAGGAACCGACCATAGGGCCAATCTCGACTCCATTGATCGCGTCGTTGTAGAAGTCCGGTAGCCTGGGAGCAATCCCATCCATCAGTCGGGTCCGAGATTCGTCCAGCAGCAGGACTGAGGTAATAGCGGTGGGCAGCAGTTCGTCTATTCTGGCCGTTAAGGCTGTGAGAACGTCGGAAAGCGGCTCGCCGGAAGCGATCGCGTGTAGAATCTGTCGCTGCACACCTAGCTTCTGCTCGGCGTACTTTCGGTCGGTAATGTCCAGTAGGGTGCCGAAGAGGAGCGTCACCTCGCCGGCAGCCCCAAGGATTGCCTGACCGCGGGCATGGCCCACGCGAACGCATCCGTTCGGATGCACGTTGCGCAAGTCCATTTCGTACGGCGTCCCAAAGGTTGAGGCAGCACGGATAGCGTCGTCAAGCGCTGGCCAGTCAGCCGGGTGAATGAGCTTCTGGTAATCCTCAAACGAGGGCGGACCGGCGGCGGGATCCAACCCATGCATCTTGAATATCTCGTGCGACCAGGTGATCTGTTGGGTGGTTAGGTCAAACTGCCACGATCCCAGGCGAGCGAGACGCTCGGCATTAAGCAGCAGATCTCGGCTGCGCTCTATCTCCGCTGTTGCCTGAATCCGGTCTGAGATATCGAGAACAGTGCCAAAGGTTTCCGTGACCCTTCCTTCGGCGTCCCTAGTGACCTGACCATACGCATGCGTGTACTTCACTCGTCCATCAGGCATGACGAGGCGCGAATTATCAGTGTAGGACCTTCCGTACAGATGCGACTCTTCTATCGCCCGACTAAGGGATGGAAGGTCAGCAGGGTGGATGCGACATTGGATATCCTCCATCGACGGCATGCCGAGCGCGGGATCGAACTCAAAGAGGCCGTACATTCCGTTTGACCAACGGAGATTGGAGGTTGCAACGTCGAAGTGCCACGACCCAAACTTGGCCAGCGGCTCCGCGGCAGCCATCAGCTCTTGGTTCTCGCGAATGGAAGCTTCAGCGTGTACACGCTCCGTAACGTCCAGAACCGTACCAAACAATGACATCACCTTGCCGCCGGTATCGCTAACCGCCTGTCCAAGAACGTGCATGTACTTCTGCGTCCCGTTCCTCAGGACGACCCGTGTGTCGAGGGCGTAGGGAGTTCCGAGATTCTGTGCGGCCTTCAGTGCATCCAGCATCATCGCTAGATCCGTGGGGTGAATGAGCGCCTGAAACTGTTCTTGAGAGGGGACGCCCTGGGCCGGATCCAGATCGAACAGTCCGTACATGCCGTTGGACCACCGAACGGTAGAGGTTGCCAGGTCGAACTGCCACGACCCGAACTTGGCCAGTGGCTCCGCCGCAAGCATCAGATCCTGGTTCGCGCTTAGGTCGCCTACAGCCTTGACGCGATCCGTGATGTCGCGCACTACGGAAAGTAACCTGTCCTCGTCAAGCTTTGTACACCTCGCCTCGAAATGCCGCTCCACTCCGTCTATGTCGTGTCGGTAATCCATGGTCTGCATTGCGCCTGTTTCCTGCACTCGCTTGTGCAGCTCCAGAATCCTCTGTGATGTGTCACGCGGCAAAATGTCGACAATGCTTTTGCCGATGATCTCTTCAACCGGAACCAATAGGTCGGCTGGATTTTGGGTAAAGACATCGAGGTACGTGCCATGCACGTCTGATACGAACATAATGTCCGGAGACGCACGGAGAAGTGCCGCCATCCGAGCTTGAGATTGCCTCAATGCCGCCTGCGTAGCGACCTGTTCTGTGACATCCGAGACGGCGCCGACGGTGCCGATCACTTCGCCGTGTGCCGTGCGAAGAGGCGAGGCCGTTACCTGAACGGTCCTAGCGGTTCCTTCCTTCCGGACAATATCCAGAGTGTAGGTCTCACTCACGCCCAGTTTCCGGCGCTCTATCGCGGCCGACCAGACGGGCCACATGTCGGGAGACAGAACCATGTGGTAGATCTTCTCGCCAACGAGTTCGTTTGCGCTGTATCCGCTTATCTCGGCCAGCTTTCCGTTCACGTAGCGAGTTGTGCCGTCCAGGTCCGTGATGACTATGCCTTCAGCCAGACCCTCCACTACCGTTTGGAATCGCAGATCCTGTTCGCGTCGGGCGAGTGCCGCTCGGGCCGCTAATATCTGATGACCAATCGCCGAGGCGAGGAGAATCATCACTTCCCGTTGTTCTGCGCTCATTGGAGTCCCGCTGAAGAGGTTGTCTGCGGAGAGCACTCCAAGGGCTCTGGTTCCGTCCCACAGAGCGGCCACTACGTGCTCCCCGGATCCCACGACATCGCCAGCGTGGTTGTCCAGCGTTACACCGGGGAAGGCTGCTAGCGGCTCTTCGTTCTCGCGAAAGGGCTTCGTGAGAAAGTCCATGCGTCCGGTGTACTCGAATCCGCGCTCGTCGCGAAGACTTCCGTCCTCTCCGGTGCCGAAAGTACCCACTAGGAGTGGGGAGTCGCCTGCGAAGAGCCATACGCCGAGGCGGTCGAACCCAAGGCGCTCGCGGCCAAGCAGAACCGCATTGCGGCAGATGTCGTCCTCGTCGTTACATTTGCTGAGAAGTCGCTCTACTGTGAATAGGCTGCGAAGCCGAGCAAGAAACTCCGGCGAGGCAACCTCATGGGGCGAAGGGCCCGCCGAGGCCGTGGGCAACATATCGGCTTTCGGCGAGTCCACTGGTGAGGGCACGTGCTACAGCGTCTTGCCGACGCTGGGTGGCGCGGAGTGCTCTTTCAGCAGATCGCGAATCTCGGCTAGCAGCACTTCCTGGCCGCTCGGAGTCGGGGGAGCGATTGGCGCCTCTTCCGCTTGGCGGCGAGACTTGTTCATCGCCTTAATCATCAAGAAGATGACGATAGCTATGATGACGAAGTTGACGAGGGTGTTCAGGAAGGCGCCGTAGTTGATGGTTGCGGCGCCCGCCTTCTTCGCCGCATCCAGCGAAGGGTAGGTGGTTCCGGATAGGTTGACGTACAGCCCTGCAAAGTCCACCTTTCCCATGAGCATTCCGATGGGAGGCATGATGATGTCTTCCACGAACGACGTGATTATCTTTCCGAATGCCCCGCCGATGATGACGCCCACCGCGAGGTCCATCACGCTGCCCTTCATTGCAAACTCTTTGAACTCTTTAAGCATTGCGGACTCCCTTCTTGGAGGATGTGTTGTGCAGACTATTTGAGGTTCGCCAGCACCCGGTCCTCAGCGGCGTAGTCGAATGTGCCGGGCTCCACCGCTTCCGGCGGGTTCTCCTTCTCCCAAGCGCATGTCCGGCGCATTCGCTCTACCGGCGTGGCAGGCTCCGCGTAGCCCAGCTCGGCGCGAATGCGAGCCGAGTTGAGCGACCAGTTCTGGCGCGGGTCGTAATGGTGCGCGAGGTGTGCGGGCATCTTTGCGTTCGGCACGAGGACGATCTCGCCTCTCCAGCGCATGGCCGATGCGGCGCGCTTCACCCACGAAAGCTCGCTCTCCGGCTCCTCCGACACATGGTAGGTGCGCCCGGCGGCCGCATCGGAGGTTGCGCAGAGTCCGATCGCCTCGGCGATGTCCTCCACATAGGCCCGCAGACCGTGCCATCCGGCCATGTCTTCCGGCATCAGGATGACGCGGCGTCCGTCCGCCATTCGCCTCAGGTAGGGATAGAGCCGATGCTGATAGTCGCCGGGGCCATACACCATGGGCAGCCTCAAGACGGTACATGGCAGCTTCTCGGGCTCAGCTTGTGCGGCACGTTCCATCAGGATCTTGTCGTAGTGGTACGCGAATGTCTCTGGACCCGTGTCCGCGGTTCGATACGGATAGAGCTTGTCTCGAAGAGGGGAGTCCTCGGTGAGCGGGGCCTTGTCCGGCTTGCCAGTGTCCGCCTTTCGGAACCGGTCATACGCGCGGTAGACGTCGCAGCTGCTTATCACCACCAGCCGCTTGGCCAGGTCGGCGAAGACCTCCACAAGCCGCTCTCCGTCTGCTTGCGTTCCCGCGCCCATCGCTATCACCACGTCCGGCGCGAGCTTCTCGAAGTCGGCCTTGTGCTCTGCGAGTCGGTCTCGCTCGCCATAGATGCGCCGCACGGACCGCGGTATCTCGGCCTGGTGCCTGCCGCGATGAAATATCGTGAGGTCGTGTCCAATGGCTGCCAGCCGTTTAACAGCCGGCGGCCCAATGAACCGAGTTCCCCCTATAACCAAAATGCGCAAACTTGGCTCCTTTAGATCGTACAGCGTCAGGCTGTCAGGCTGCGGCTTCGATCTGATCCGGCTCAATCTGCAATCCAAAACCATTTCCGTCTGTCGGATAGAGCGTACCCTGTTCGAGCAAGGCAGGACCCCACGCGGTCGCCACATCCGCCTGCGCCACTCCCGGTGGCGGACCCCAATACTCCGCCCACGGAGAGTTCGCTGTGGCTGCGGTAAAGTGCAGCCCAAACTGAGTAAGGCCCCCGCCATGGAGAATCACCTGCAGTCCGGCGCCCTCGGCAATCTCCGCAATCTTGCGGCACGCCGTGAGTCCGCCCACCCAGTGGATGTCCGGCTGCAGGATGTCCACCGCTCCGTGCGATGCCAGAAACGCAAACGGGTGCTGCGTGTACATGTGCTCGCCGGTGGCCAGCGTCTGCCACGGAAGCCGCGCTCGAACCCGGCAGTGCGCCTCAAGCTGCTCGGGCTCCAGATACTCCTCGATCCACTTCAGGCGGTACTTGCGCAGCCGCTCCGCCAGCCGCACGGTGTAGTCCTCGTCAAATGCCATATAGCAGTCGAGCATCACTTCGCGGTTATCGCCCACGGTCTTGCGGGCCTCGGAAACGAGGCGCTCGTTCTCCTCGAGCCCGCGCAGGCCGTCCTGAGGGCCATAGGGACAGGCGAGCTTCACCGCGTTGAAGCCCAGCTCGATCTGCCAGTCCACATCGTTGCCGGTGGAGTAGGCCGGAATGCTGTCTCGCGCCGGTCCTCCCAAAAGCTCAACCACCGGCTTTCGCATCAGTTTGCCCTTGAGGTCCCAGAGAGCCAGATCAATACCGCTGATGGCCGAGGAAGCGAGACCCACGGTCCCATACGGCTTGCTCAGGCGGCACATCAGGTCCCAGCAGCGCTCCACCGCCAGGCAGTTCTCGCCGATGAGCCGCGGGCCGAGATGATCCTCGATTATCGCTTCAACCGGCCTGCCGAAAGAGGTCTGTCCCAGGCCGTAGGTTCCATCCTCGGCGACTACCTGAACCCACACAGGCCCCCACACATCCGGAAGCCACGAGGAGCGATGCCGTTTATAGCGAGGATAGCGGCTCACTGGGTTCGCCACCTCCGCAGTCTCGTGCCAGGCGGGCCGCGACTGCTCGGGCTTCACCTTCGCGGGAAGTCTCAGCTTGACGCAGCGAATTTCCTTGATGCGCATCTTTACTTCCTCTACTTTGCCAAAGTGCTGAAACGCACCGCGGATGCCGCCTCGCCGCCCTCGTGAATCTTGATGACAGACTTACGGAAGTCCTCGCGCCGAGCGTTGTAGATGTCTACGAACTTGTGTGGATTCAGATCGACCAGCGGGAACCAGCTCGACTGGACCTGCACCATCATCTTGTGCCCCGGCAGAAACGTGTGCATCACGTCAGGAAGGTCGAACGTGATGCGCTCCGGCTTGCCCGCCGCGAGCGGAGATGGATTCTGGTAGCTGTGCCGAAACTTCGCGCGCATCACCTCGCCGCGAACCAGCATCTGGTAGTTTGCCATTTTGCCCGGTGCGGTGGACGGATAGACGTCGATTATCTTCACCACAAAGTCGGCATCCGTACCGTCGGATGTTGCCCAGAGGTCCGCGGTCACTGGGCCGGCAAGCGTCATCTTCTCCGCAAGTTCGGGCGTTTGGTAGGTGAGGACATCCGAGCGGGTCGACGCGAATCGCTGATCGTCGATCATATACTCGCGAGTTCGCCCGGTCATCTTGCCGCCCTGGTAGGGCACCGGATTCGCTGGGTCGCTCGTGTAGCTCGATATCGTTGGCGTGGTTGAGCTGGAAGACGAGAGCGATCCCGATCCGGAGAGGTAGACCGCGCTGGGCTTTGTGCCGCGCGGAGGCCACTTGTTGAATGATCGCCATTCGTGCGCGCCTGTATCGAACACCTGCGCCTCGGGCTGCTTCACCCTTCCATTGCCGCGCAGATACGTGTCAAAGAAGGGGAACTCAATCTTCTCCTGATAGTGCGTTGAGGTCGGTTGCCCGAAGTCGATATCGCCGAACTTGGTGCCCGGCGGCGAGGCCCACATCCCGTGGTACCAAGGGCCCATCACCAGGGTGTTGACTGCCTTCGGGTTGAGCTTTTCCGTGCCGGCGTAGGTGTGGAGCGCGCCCCAGCAGTCCTCGGCATCGAACCAGCCCCCCACGGTCATCACCGCGCATCGCACGCCCTTCATGAAGGCGGGCAGGCTTCGGCTCTGCCAATACTCGTCGTAGGTGCCGTGTATCATCAGGTCGCGCCAGAGCCCGTCTGTGTCGGCAAAGTGCTTCTCGGTGAGGTCCTTGAGCGTGCCTACGTCCAGATAGAAGCGATAGGGATCGCGGTTCGGATTGACCGGAGGCATGGCGGGCCGAGGCACGTCGGTCTTGCTCTGGCCGAATCGGGCGAAGCTAATGGCGTCCATGAGAAAGAACGCGCCGTTATGGTGGAAGTCATCCCCAATGAACCAGTCGGACACCGGCGCTTGGGGCGAGGCGGCCTTGAGCGCTGGGTGAGAGTTGATGGCGCCCACTCCGGCATAGAAGCCTGGATACGAGATTCCCCACAGGCCCACCCGGCCGTTGTTGCCCGGCACGTTCTTCACCAGATACTCGATGGCGTCGTAGGTGTCCGTGCTCTCATCGATGTCGTGCGGCTTGAGCGCGTTGACAAGCTGGGGACGAGCGTTCACAAAAACGCCTTCGGACTTGCCCATGCCCCGCACGTCCTGGTAGGCAAAGATGTACCCGGCCTTGTCGAACTGCTTCGAACCACGGTGAACCGGGCTCTTGTAGGCCTCTAGTCCATACGGGCCTGCACCGTAGGGTGTGCGCTCGAGGATGATGGGGTGTTTGCCCTCTATGGCCTTCGGCACATAGACCGAGGTGTAGAGCCGCGTGCCGTCCCGCATCGGCGCCATGTACTCGAGTTTCGTGTAGCGCTCCTTAACGCTCTGGGCCGATGCAGGCGCGAACACGCACAGAAGTGCGGCGGTCGCCGCCATGCGAGCAAAGGTGTTTGGCTTCATGCATCATAGTTCGGTGTGCGGCTGGCTTAGTCCTGGTATGCTAGCCAATGGATGTTCCGAGATGCCTCAGGAATCGATTCGGCAAAAGGTTCGTATCTCGGATGGCAATATTCGCGACTATTGGAATGCTGTCATGCTGAGCGCAGGTTCAGCCGCACCAAGCCCTGTCATTCCCACATGCTGGTAGCGGGAACGAAGCATCCGGCCGTATGGAGACGGCAGAAGGAGGCAGTCAAATGCTACATGAACTGTCAGTGCGACCGCGATTTCTGAAGCTCCTCGTCTCGGCTGTGCTCTCACTCTGCCTGGGGATGGTTTTCACAACCAGTTTGGCGTTGAGGGTCTCACGGACCGAAGAACCGGTCATCCCAACACTAGTGACCGCAAGTGGCGACCAAGGGAAGACCCCTTCCGAACGCTCCCTTGCTGTAGCGTATGTGGATGCAGTGTCCCGATGCAGCGGGTTCGGCCTCTATGTTAAGCCCGTTGTAGTGGAAGCGTCGGCCGGTCTCGACGGATCTGTCATTGTTGACCTGAGACGCATCCACTCCGGAAGGATTGGACGGTCGGGGCGCAAGGAGACGAAACCACTCATCCAAGTAATCTACAAGCAGGGTGGTGAAGTGGTCTTGAAGCCAATAGGCGTCCGCAAGGTCGACAACCCGCGACTGCCGTCTCGCACTACCGTTGGAGACCTGAGAACCACAGCTGCCGCAACCATGGCGCTCGGCAACCTCTTAGATTCAGGCTATCTGACTAGCCCTGTTGAGGTAAATGCAAGCACATCGGCGACCGAGATCACGGTGACCGTATGGCGGATACCGTACCTTCCTGGTGGACATACCACCATTCTGGTATCCACTGACCTATGGACAATGCGTGTGATTGGGGGTGAACAGATCGTACCGTTCGGCTGATTGGACCGATAGGTGACCGGCTTCAATGAGTTGAGGACTGCGGTCGTGGTTACATTGAGGTGCGGAGATTAGCCAATGGCAGCCCTTGTTGACGACCCAGACGCCGTGCCCAAGATCAGCGCGATCCGGCGCCTGCCCGTCGCTAATCGGCGCGATCTGGCTAAGAGCTTAACAGGCAAGCGTGATGCGGAGTCCTGGCGACTCCTCGTGGATCTCGCGGACGACCGAAGCGGAAACGTGAGGGAAGCGGCATTGTCCGCCCTGGCTGAAACCGACGGTAGGCGTGCTCGGGTCATCGCCAGTGGGCTGCTCAGCGACGAGCATGTGGGTGTCAGGATTACAGCGATAAAGGTCCTGCTTGAGTTCCCCCGTAGGCGGTACATTCCTCGGATCAAGGAGGCGTTGCGCGATGCGGACTGGTGCGTCCGGTCCGACGCGGCTATGGCGCTGGCCAAAGTCGCACGCCCGGACGACATCGAACTGCTCATTGACCTCCTCATGACCGACCCTCACGGGGTGGTTCGTCGGGATATCGGCGATTCACTCGGCGGAATAGGCAACAAAGCTCTCATACCTGTCCTGGAGGACGCTCTTGCCGCCGAGACCGACGAGCTTGCTCAGATTGGCATCCTCTACGGCCTCTATCAATTGGGCCAGAACCAGCGGCTCGCAGAACTAATCGCGTACCTTGACGACGACCATCCACTCGTCCGATGCAATGTGGTTAACAGTTTCGTAGCGGACCATGTGTCAGCGCCCGACCGCGTCATCCTCCGCGATGCGTTGGAGCGACTGCTTCTTGATCAACAGACGTCGGGCGTTTGGGAAAGCGCCAAGGCATTACTCAAGGCACTCTCGTGACGTAAGTCGGTGCGGTTTCGATACGGCCGGACCCTTCGACTGCACCACGATACGGCTGTGGCTCCGCTCAGGGTGACAAGGTGGTACGCTCGCGCCTGCCGTCGACACTCCGGAACAGCAAGGCCGGCCCCACAGTCGGGTCCTTCGTGCCTGACGTGTGTGCCACGTCCTGTCTGTCCACTCGGTCCATTGTGTCCACGACCTTGCCGGAGGCCCACACCATGCACAACGTGTTGTAAAACCCCGCACCCACGGGTTATACTCACACCACGCACCTCAGGAGGTCAAACCCCAACAATGATGCTCATCTCAGAAGCAATGAACGCGGCCATCAACCGCCAGATAGGAAACGAATTCGGCGCGAGCCTGCAGTATGTTTCGATCGCAGCGCACTTCGACCACGAGAGCCTGCCCGAGCTTGCCGGACATTTCTACCGCCAGGCGGAGGAGGAGCGAGCCCACGCGATGCGCTTCGTACACTACGTCGTGCATGCGGGAGGAGTCGCGGAGCTTCCTGCTATCGCTCAGCCGAAGTCCAAGTTCTCGTCCGCCGAGGAGGCCGTTCGCCTCGCCCGCGACGAGGAGATGGAGGTGACGAGGCAGATAAACGCCCTCGTTGACCAGTCGATGAAAGAGGCTGACCACATCACCCACAACTTCCTGCAGTGGTTCGTCAC
>VFKD01000171.1 GCA_009885735.1 bacterium | reverse complement strand
GGCGCCGGCAAGTCGATCGTCATTGATGCCGTGAACCTCATCTTGGGAGCGCGAGCGGGCGCTGATATCGTTCGTTCGCACAGTTCCCGCGCCACTGTGGATGCGCTGTTCGACCTCTCCGATTCGCCTCACACGGTTCTTATCCTTCGAGAGCAGGGGTTCGAGGTCGCGAACGCCCAACTCATAGTCAGCCGTGAAGTCGCGGCAGAGGGCAAGAGCGTCGCTCGGATAGAGGGGAGAGTTGTCACTGTGGGACAACTGCGAGAGCTTGGCGAGAGTCTGGTCGATCTCCATGGTCAGCATGATCATCAGGCGCTGTTGGCCATCTCGCGCCATCTTGGTATTCTCGACGAGTGGGGCGGCGTGGATCATCTGGCCTGCAGGTCGAGCTACGCCGAGCTGTTTCGTGCCATGGTGGTGCTTTGCGCAGAGCGCGATGCGCTCATCTCGGATTCTCGAGAGCGCGAGCGCCTTCTGGACCTCTATACCTTTCAGGCAAAAGAAATCCGGTCCGCAGCTCCGCTGCCAAACGAAGATGCGGAAATAACACAGGAGCTTACCCGCCTCGAGAACGTCGTTGCTTTGAGCGCTGCAGCCGCAGGCGCCGCAGAGTCGATTGTCGGCGAGCTAGGAGCCCTGGCCAGCATCTATACTGCGCTCCATAGTCTCGAGAAGGCCGCCGAGCTAGATGCACAACTTCGCGAGGTGCTTGAGGTCATCCGCTCTAGCGGGTATGAGCTCGACGAAGCTGCCCGCAAGCTCTCACGGTACTCCAGCCTGCTCGAGCCGGACCCCGACCGTCTCGAGCAAGCGAACGAACGCCTGGACCAGTTGGCCCGCCTCAAGCGCAAGTATGGCGAGACTATAGACGCCGTGCTGGCTTTCGCAGACGACGTAGAGAGCAAGCTTGCCTCGCTCACCAATGCGGATGAGCGAGCCTCGGAACTCGACTCACGGATACTTCAGGCCCAGGAAAAGATGGGAGGCTTGGGAAGACAGCTCACAGAAATGCGCAGGATGACGGCGATTCGGTTCGAGGGCGAGGTGATGAAGGAGCTTGCAGACCTTGGGATGGAACGGACCCGCTTCGCTGTTAGAATTTCGCCTTGCTGGCCGTGCCCGACAGGGGCCGACGTAGTAGAATTCTTGCTTGCCGCGAATCCCGGCGAGGAGCTTCGCCCGCTTGCGCGAACGGCGAGCGGGGGAGAGATGTCCAGAATTATGCTGGCCATCAAGAGCGCGCTGGCGAGGCGAGAGTCTCTTCCTACCCTGATCTTTGATGAAATCGATGTCGGAGTGGGAGGACGGACCGCGAGCGTCATAGCAGACAAGCTATGTGCGCTTGGCGCAAACGCTCAGATACTCTGCATCACGCACTTGCCGCAGATCGCCGGGAGAGGATCGAATCACCTCCGGGTGGAGAAGTCCGTGCGGGGCGAAAGAACGTTTGTAACGGTGACTTCATTAAGCCAGGATGACCGCGTTGAAGAGTTGGCGCGGATGCTTGGCGGCGCGCAGGTGAGCGAGTCCGTCCGGCAGCATGCGCGCGAGCTGCTGTGCGCAGACTAATTGCGCCTGCTGTCGGCGTCCTCCTCTTAGGCTCCGGCGTTCAAGTATCGCGATGTCAGAGTCTTGCCGAGTCGGAGAGTCAGGCACATCTCCCGACAGACCGCCTCGTCATCATCACGTCTGGACTTCGGCTCGAGGACCTTAATTCGCCCTCGTATGGCCTTGGGCGCATTGGGGTCGAGGGCACAGTTGGACTCATGCACGTTGCCTTACGCGGCAAACCTACCGAACTCTCCGCCATTCTATCCATGTGTCTTGGCCGTCCCGCTGAAGGGCTGCCGAGCGATGAACAGTGCTTTGGTGCCACTGAGCTGGTCGAGAACGTACCGGCCAAACAACTGTATCAGACGCGGATGGGTCCTGCAGCGTCAATCCAGGGAGCAGCTGAAGATGAAGTGCTGTTGCATCTTGGAATAGCGTCACTCAACCAACGAGGCATCATGGGCGGATGGGTGGGTGACATTGCCGCCAAATCCGGCAAATCCGGTGGTCTCGGATCACTCGGCGCGTCGGGCGTGGCAGGCCTGCTCGTGGTGGACAATCGCGGCATCGGATCCTGCTGGAAGGCACGTAATGTTATGATTGCACGATTTCCCGGCGTGCCCGAACGCGACCCTCAAAGGTCCGCGGCGATTACCACCCTAGACAGCCTGGTGAGCAGCGCACTTTCCAATCCACGGTACCGGTCCGTGTTGCTTGTCTCTGCCCTGCCGTACTATTCAGGCGGAGTCCGGCCATTGCCTCTCGCGCCGCTGGTCCTGTGGGAGCGTGGCAAGAGCGCAGGGCTGATCGAGAGCCGGACGACGCGGACACGTGGGATCATCTCTAGCTTGGACATTGCCCCAACGATACTCTCTTGGATCGAGGCTTCCAATGGGCCAGCTATGCATGGAACTGCCGTTCAATCGCGAAGAGACACCGATCCGCTTAGAATCCTGCGGAATCTCAACCGCTCGATTGAGCGCAATCGGCGCGCAATGGTCCCGGTCTTCGGCTTTCTTGCAGTTGTCCTGCTAGGTGTGCTGTGGCTGAGCCTGGCTGGTCCCTCTGGCTCAATCCTTAGAAAGGCCGCCTCGGCTGCCGCTTTGTTTCTGCTCAGCTTTCCTGCCGGACTGCTTGTGGCGGCCGGCATCGACCTGTGGCTGGGACCGCTCGGTGATGCGGCGTACTGGGCGCTCGTATTCTACGCAGTCGCAGGAGTTGCACTAGTGTGCTCGGTCACTCGCCGAAGAGCGGTGTCGGCCATCTGCCTACTCACCCTAGGGCTCGCTGCCGTCGATACAATTCTCGGTCAGCCGCTGCAGAAAATGGGGCTTCTCTCATCTGGCCTGCTTGATGGCCTGCGGTTCTACGGCATCGGAAACGAAATGATGGGTGTCTTGGCGGGAATGGCGCTCGCGGCCTGCACGCTCAGCAGGCCATCCTTCGTACAGGCGGCGCTCATGGCGGGCCTCGTCGCGCTGCTCGGCCTGCCGTGGCTTGGCGCAGATGCAGGCGGAGCCGTGACGGCCGTGGTGGGCCTTGCGGGAGTCTGGTTCATCAATCGCAGAAAGATGATGACGTGCGGTCATGCGGTGGTCGCCGCCGCCTGCGGCATCCTTGTTGCGGTAGGTATGGGCGCGCTGGATCGGGTTATATCCGGCACGCAGGGAGCATCGCACCTCGGGCAGACAGTTTCGACGGCTCAGACGCTCGGGCTTGGCCCCATAGCAGCGATGGTTGGTGCGAAGCTGGCAATGAATGCACGAATACTCTTAAGCCTCGGCTCGATTGCAGGCTTTGCAGCGCTGGCCTGGGTGGTTGCGCGACTGAGACGCGGACCAAACTCAGTCCATGAGAGGCTTGTCGCGGAGTATCCAGGCTGGGCATTCGGAGTGCGAGCAGCGGCATGGACCGGACTTACGGCGATGCTGTTTAACGACTCGGGCGCCATTGCGGCGCTCTTCGTGGCAGGACCATTCGTCGTGGCAGCGATAGTGCTTTCACCGGCGGAGAGACCGGACCCTTGGACTGCGGCTCGATAAGGCTGAGCCGCGCTCAGGGTGAGCGGATTTTAGGTACTAATAGGCCTACAAAAGCGCTCTCGAAGGCGCACTTCTGCTCACGCATCCACATCTTTTCGCCCTGATTGCTCACCCGCTCATCCTGAGCCTGCCAACCCGAGCATCCTGAGCGCTTGATAGCCGTACCGTCAAGCAGTCGAAGGACCTCACCGACGACATGGCCTGATCTGAGCTTGCCACAGGGTCGAAGAGTACGTCCTGTGTTCTTCTGCTAACCGAGTTACGCCACCTCAGACCGCTCCTTGATCGCCTGCATCTGCGCGTTCAGGTTTGCCTCCATCTTCTTGCGAATGAGCGCCTTGATAAGCGGTCCGATGAGCGGCACGTCGTACTCATAATCCACGAGCGACTCGAACAGTGTTGCTGCATCTGACTCGCTGAACTGCCACCAGCCGGACATGCTGTTCATGTCGCCCTTCACCATGGTGAAATCGTCCCGATGCGACAAAGAGTCCCAGCGATCTTCTTGAGTCCATTTTATGGTCATCTTGAACTCGCGTATGAGCCCAACCCAGGCAGTGAGGGTGCGATTGCCATCCTCGCTTCGCTCCAACACAGTGATGGACTGCAGGTCCTCCATGAAGCTCGGAAACGCCTCCACATCGCGGGCAACCTCGTAGACCCTGTCGATAGGCGCGTTTACCGTCGTCGTCAGCTCAATCCGGGGCATGGCTCCTCCAGGCTCAATAATGCAGCTGGCATCAGGTTCTCCGAGCCCGTTCGCATCCCCTGCGCGTAAAGCCTGATTGAGCCGATAATCGGCATGAGGCTCGTGTCGGTTTGCGGGGCATCGAGAGAGACTTCGACTATGGAAAACACCACCAAAAACAAGGCAGTCTGGCTACTCGCCATCATTGCTCTTGCGTGCAGTGCAACAGCTATCAGATATGCAGTTGTCTCCGAGCGACCTGCACTTAGCGCCGACGCTGAGATGTCCAAGGAGGCAAGCCTCGCCGAAGCAGTGGCGGAGTCATCGCACGTACAGAACCCCTTTGGCGATCCGGTGCTTGTGGACGACGACTCGGCTGCAGATGCGACCGATGAGACTACTCCCACGGATGAAGAGGACGCCTCGGTAGACGAGGGCGACGAGGTGCTGGACACAGGTGCCGACGACGAAGCTGCGGCTCCGGATGCGGCGGCGGACGAGTAGCCGTCCCAACTCTGCCGGGTACAATGGGTCCAATCGACGTACCCTAAGGCCGCCCGACCATGTGGACCGCTAATCCGTGACCAATCCTCGCTCAGCCGCTCGTCAGCTTGCGCTGAGAATTCTGTACCAGGTGGACCTTGGCGACCAGACCGTTGCGGAAGCCATTGACAACGCTCTGGAAGTCGTCTCCGTGGACGTTCGGAATCCCGTGCATCAGCAGGTGGAGGAGGCAATCGTTGAGCTTCGCCGCCTCGCCCTCCTTGAGCCACAGCCGCATCTCCTGAGTCACGTCAAAGAGCGCAAGCAGCTTGTGGCTGCGATGAGCGCGGCACTGCACAAGCTCGATCACGCGCTCTCTCAGTCGGCAGACAAGGCCATTCGTCGCACCGAGGACCTGCCAGACGATGTGAGCATTGAGGTGCGACTTTCGGAGTGCGAGAGCAGGGTTGACACTCTTGGCACCCGGTTCGGCGGCGCTGTGCCTGAGGCTGCGGCTCTTGCCAAGTTTTCGACCGATTGCGCGCGGGAGATGGCAGCCGAGCACGATCGGCTGCTCCCAGCCGCTCTAGCGGCGGCGGACTTCGCCACCTCGCTCGCTACCGGAGCGGATGGCTGCAGGGCCGAACTCGACCGCATGATTGCCAAACAGTGTGTAGGTTGGACGCTGGAGAGGCTTCCTGCCGTGGACCGCAACGTTCTTCGCCTCGGCCTCTACGAGCTGCTCTACGTGGATGACACTCCCACCGCGGTTTGCCTCAACGAAGCCATTGAGCTGGCCAAGCTCTATGGAGCGGAAGAATCCGGCAAATTTGTGAACGGCGTGTTGGGCGCCATCGCGAACGAGCGGCGAGGAGCAGCAGTCTAGTGTCCTCAGAACTTCTTGACGGCAGCAAGACTGCGCGTGAAATCCGCAGCGAAATCAAGTTCGAGGTTGAAGCGCTCATCGCTCGCACCGGAGTTGTGCCGGGGCTTGCCGCTGTTCTAGTCGGCCACGATCCAGCCTCGGAGACCTACGTGGCCATGAAGGCAAAAGCCTGCGCTGCCGCGGGGATAGCCTCGGAGACACACCAGGTTCCAGCGAACGCGAGTCAATCTGACGTGCTCGACCTCATTCGTCGGCTTAATGCCGACGGCGCAATCCACGGGATTCTGGTTCAGCATCCGGTTCCCCATGGGCTTGATGAGGTTGAGATTCTTGCGGCTGTAGATCCGCGCAAGGATGTGGACGGCATTAGCCGAGGAAGCCTCGGCGCCCTCATTACGCAGGAGAAAGCATTCGCCGCTGCTACCCCAAAGGGCATCATCGAGCTTCTAGACCGGTATTCCCTGCCAATTGAGGGCAAGCATGCCGTAGTGGTGGGCCGCAGCATCATTCTGGGTAAGCCGGTGGCTCTTCTGCTGCTCAATAGACACGCCACGGTCACAATTGCCCACAGTCGCACGCAGTCACTTGCAGACGTTGTCCGCCTTGCCGACATTCTTGTAGCGGCAGTCGGCAAAGCGGAGCTGATCACCGGCGACATGATTAAGCCCGGAGCAGTGGTTGTGGACGCCGGCTACAACCGAGTGCCGGGCCGCAGCCACGATGTGGGAGACGTTCACTTCGAATCCGCATGCGAGGTTGCCGCGTACATTACCCCCGTGCCCGGAGGCGTTGGCCCAATGACCATCGCCATGCTGCTTCGAAACACGCTGGATGCCGCCATTCAGCACGCGGACGGTTAGGCCGCCCAGCTCATGACCTGGCTGCAGCGCGTATCTGACCTGCTCTTGAACGACGAGAGCCTGCGAAGCGTCTCGCATGCCGCAGTCAAACTCTTCTGCATCACTGTCCTCTATTGGCTCGCGCGCAAGACCCTGTTTCGCGTCGTCGATGTAGCCCTTGCGCGAGTGCTGGCCGTTCGCGACCGTGCCGCGGGTCGAGAGGACCCGGTTCACCGGGTTCGCACGCTTCAGGGCTTGGTAAAGAGCCTCACCGGATACGTCCTCTTCTTCGTGTTTGTCGTCACCGCTCTGCAGGCCCTCTCGGTGGACGTGACGGGTCTGCTCACCACCGCGGGCATTGGCGGAGTCGCGGTTGGGTTCGGCGCACAGAGGCTTGTGAGGGACGTGATCTCTGGCTTCTTCATCATCATGGAGGACCAGTTCGCCGTGGGAGATTACGTCACCCTTGGCGGCGCCACCGGAGAGGTCGTGGACCAAGGGATGCGCATCTGCAAGATTCGCGACGAGCAGGGAAGGCTCTGGACCATTGCAAATGGCGACGTCACCACGGTGGTGAATCACTCTCGAACCGCCGTCACGGCCAAGTTCGATGTGGCGGTAGCCTCCTGGGCAAGCCCTGAACATTCGCGAGGAGTGGTGGCAGAGGCCTGTGAGATCGTTGCCGAAGCCTCTGACGACGAGCTCTCCGCTCCTCCCAAGGTGCTCGGACTCGCCGGATACGATGCCGCGCAGGCGCTCATCACCGTGGAGGTATCTGCCGCGCCGAATCGACTTCTCACAGCCCAGCTTCGAGTTCGCGAGGCGGTCCGCGAGGCGCTCGTGCGAGAGGGGATTGCTCCGGGGATGACGGCACCGGCCCAGGCTGCTGATGTCGCGACACTAGCGAACTAATCTCTTCCGTCGCTCCTTGACGTAGGCGGGCTTCGGTACCTATAATAGCGTGTGTACCCGTAGGCAACTGGATAGGCAGCGGACGATGTGGACTATTGGTGACAATAAACAGCATACGTGCGGAGGAGTTACCCGGCAGGGCTTCCTGCAGGCCGGCATGCTCGGTGCCGTCGGTCTCAGTCTGCCTGACTTTCTGCAGGCTCAAGCCCGTACACCCGGCAGCGCAAAATCGCGCTCGGTAATCCTCCTCTGGCTGTGGGGTGGACCCAGCCACCTAGACACCTTCGACCCGAAGCCAAACGCTCCGTCCGAGTACCGCGGGCCATTTCAGGCCATCCCAACTACGGTCCCGGGCATCCAAATCTGCGAATATCTCCCGATGCTCGCCAAGCAGGCGAAGCGTTTTCCCTCGTGCGATCGCTTTATCACGAGACCAACGACCACGGCATCGCCGGCACCATCGGGTTGACGGGCAAAGCCGCCGCATCGGGGCGAGTACTGCCGAACACCGGTTCCATCGTATCGCGAATGACCGGGTTCCGGCCGCCGCTTTCATCATTTGTAACCGTTGGTCCCAAGCTCCATCAAGGGCGCAGGCCCATTCAGGGCGAGGGCGGGGGAGTGCTGGGAGCGACCTACGACCCGTTCCGAGTGGAGTACGACGAGATAGATGGAGTAAAGATCCACGACCTGACGGCGCCGGAAGGGCTCACTGAGGCGGGCATCGACAGGCGCAGACTCTTCCTCCGCACGATTGATGAGGCTCAGAAGCGAGCTTTCGAGGGAAGCGGGGCTCGCGCCCTCAGCGGGATATACGATCAGGCGTTCTCGCTCATGCGCTCTTCGGCTGCGAAGGCGGTCTTCGATCTCGACAAGGAGCGCGTGACCACGCGCGATCGTTATGGACGATTCCGCTTCGGCCAGTCGTGCCTCATGGCGAGGCGACTCGTGGAGAGCGGAGTGCCGTTCGTTCAGGTCAACTGGTCGAGCCACGTAGAGGCCGAGGAGGACTGGGGCGACGGGGGATGGGACTTCCACTATCGTAACTTTGAACTGATTCAAGAGCGTCACCTCTGGATGCTCGACCAGTCGGTAAGCGCATTGCTGGACGACCTCGCGGATAGGGGCCTCCTGGAGAGCACGCTCGTGGTGGCCATGGGTGAGTTTGGGCGATCACCGAAGATCAATGACAAGGCCGGCCGAGACCATTGGAACCAGTGCTACTCCGCTCTGGTGGCCGGCGGCGGAGTTCAGGGTGGGCGAGTGGTGGGCGCATCGGACGCCAGAGGAGAGTACCCAAGCGAGCGCCCGGTAAAGCCGTCGGACATGGTTATCACGATGCTGGATCGGGTGGGAATCTCACGCAGCGACGTACTCGGACTCGGACTCGCCCCAGACGGCGAAGTTATAGAGGAGCTATTCTAGATGAAAACTGCCCGGATGCCGGTGCCAAACTCCGCCGTGGCCGTGCGGATCGACTTTAGCGAGCACATGATGAACGTTTACCTTCATGACGGTCGCACAGTCTCTGTGCCGCTTGCTTGGTCCCAGCGGCTAGTGAATGCTAGCCCGGAGCAGCGCGCTAACTATGAGATTGGTGCGAGCGGAAGGGGCCTCCACTGGCCTGACCTCGACGAGGACATAGCTGTGGCAGGACTGATGGCAGGTGCGGATTGGCAAGGCACGTAGTTCCTGCGAGCGGCACCCAGTCTGTCCTTGCGGAACTGCACGAGCGCACGCTATGAAGGTGGGACCGGTTCGCCGTATTACCACCGACGGCATAGCAAAGCAGAATCCGTGCGTCTCGCCGGACGGCAAGCAGTTGGTGTTTGCTCGCCATCTTCGGTTCGAGTTTACGGTCTGCACTATGCCGTCAGGCGGCGGCGAGGTGAAGCAGATCACTCCGTCGGTGAAGGACAAGGCGCCCCAGTATCAGCCCGACTGGTCGCACGACGGCAAGCGCATCGTCTATGTGCTGATCACGCTCTCGGGCACCGACGGCACTCTTCACATCCACACGATGAATCCGGACGGCTCCGATTCCAAGCGGATAATCACCGGTTTTCCTTTCAACATGCAGCCCGTCTACTCGCCAGACTCCGCACAGATCGCCTTCGCCTCCACGCGAAATGGGCCACAGTCCCTCTACGTCGCCAAAGCAGACGGAACAGATGTACGCCGAATCACCAAGGAACGCTGCCTGGATCAGCACCCCACCTGGAGTCCGGATGGGACGCGCCTTGCATTCGATTCCGATAGGGACGGACCTCAGAGCATCTACGTGCAGGACGCCGAAGGAAAGCAGGCCCCAGCACGGCTTACAACCGGGTCGTGGGCGGACTACTATCCGCGATGGTCGCCGGACGGCAAGAAGATCGCCTTCACATCGCACCGGGACTCAAACGATGAGATCTATGTGATGAATGCCGACGGCAGTGAGCCGACCAACGTCTCAAATCATCCCGCCGTCGACAAGTACCCAGCATGGCGTCCAGACAGCAAGGCCGTTCTCTTCGCCTCCCGCAGGGACAACGGATGGGATTTCTACGAGGCGGAGATTGGTTAGGAGACTCCATGAACTCCGTTCACAACCAGGCATGAAAACCAGGGCTTCGGAGGCGGTCACATACTGTCACCCTGAGCCCTCGACAGCCGTATCGTCGAGGAGTCG
>VFKD01000032.1 GCA_009885735.1 bacterium | reverse complement strand
GCAGGTCAAGCTGCTCCGCGATCTCCTCGATACTCATGTCCTGCAGATGCCGCATTACCACCACCACTCGGTAGCGCTCCGGCAAGTTCATCACGGCCTTGTTCACAACCTCGCCGATAGCGCCGCGAACGGCCAACAGCTCCGGCGAGGAGAACCTATCCGTAGAAGGCTCCCGTCCCTCTTCCAACTCCGCATCCAACGACAGCGACGACTTCGACCGCCTGGACCTCATCAAGTCGATAGTGAGGTTTGATGCGATCTTGTAGAGCCAGGTCAGAAAGCTAGCATCCTGGCGGAAGCTTTTCAATGCACCGAACGCCCGAATGAAGGTCTCTTGAACCAGGTCCCCTGCGTCCTCCGCACTCGCAATCATCCGATAGACCAGGTTGTAGACCTGGCGCTGATACTTGCGAACCAGCACATCATACGCCTCCGTCTCCCCACGGAGCGTATTCTGGACCAGCACGGCATCGGTCTGTTCCATTATGAGTGCGGACGTCCTCTTCTCCTCGTGCGCGGCGGCGCACAAGTCTCATACGCGGTGCGCGAGCATCGGGTTTCGCGAGCTTCCGCAAAGTTCTGTCGCTCCATCACTTGTCCATCCAGAGTAGAGCGGCACTGAGCAGGAACTCCTTGCCGGACGCGACCTGTCCTTCCATTTGCGTCCCGCCGAGCTTCTGCATGCGCGCCTTTGCCTTACTTCCGAAACGCCAAAAAAGGACGCCGGAACTGTCGAACCGCACTGCGATCTCCCGCCTCTGGAGCGATCCCGATCCGCCTCCTCCAAATGGGAGACGCAGCCCAGTGCCGAACGCCTTGCTAGCTGATTCCATGAGCGAAAAGTGCGCAGCAACTCTTGCTTCATACTGGCCCACCGGCGCACGCAAAGCAAACTGCCTCTCATCGTAGTCCATAAACTCATAGGCGAGCCGCTCGGCGTAGGCCTCGCCTTTTCCAACGATTCGCGGCAAGTGTACAAGATCGATGCCAATTCCTGCACAGTTTGGCACGATCACCATCGCTCCTATGAGCGAGAGCCCATCGTGCGTGAATGAGATATGCGTGTTTGCCAACTGCTCATGCGAGTCTGGTGCAACCGCAAGTGGACGGCCCAGCCCCGTGTGCCAGAGCATTACTGGAACGCCAGTTGCGTCCGGGTGCTTCGACCAGAGCGTCTGCAGAAGCCTCGCCTGCGCCTTGCGCTGCGTCCACCTATCCTTGATGCACGGAGTGCAGGCATACTCCACATGGACACTGCACCGGGCAAGGCACTTTGCAACTGTCGAGATGGCGTCGTCACCACAGGTTGGCACTGGATCCTGGGGAACGTCGAATAGGACGCCCTGAGCCTCAGCCACACAGCTAGCCCTTGATGCCTGACATCGCGATGCCCTGAATGAAGGTGCGCTGGGTGAAGAAGAACAGAATGATGATAGGAGTCACCATGAGCGTACTGACTGCCATGAGCTGCCCCCAGAACGAACCGTACTGACTGCTGAACATAGCGAGCCCAAGCGAGAGCGGGAAGAGCGAGTCGTCGAAGAGGTAGACCAGCGGACCCACGAAGTCGTTCCAGGTGCCCAGGAAGGTGAACAGCGCCACAGTGGCGAGCGCAGGGCTCGCGAGAGGAACCATGATGCGCCGAAAGATGTCGAACTCGCTGCATCCGTCCAGTCTGGCTGCGTCCGTGAGGTCCACGGGTATATTCAGAAAGAACTGGCGAAGAAGGAAGATATAGAAGGCGTTTCCAAGAAACGCGGGCACGGTGAGCGGCAGGTATCCACCAATCCATCCCAATGCCTTGAAGACGGCGAAGAGCGGCACCATGGTCACCTGCGCGGGCAGCATCATGGTGGAGAGCAGCAGGGCAAACAACAGATTCCTGCCCTTCCACGGGATACGCGCGAGGCCATAGGCCACCAGCGAACTGGAGAGCACGACGCCAAAGACGTTCACTCCGCAGAGAAACAGAGTGTTGCGCAGGTACAGAGCGAACGGAAAGTGCGTCACGCCCTTCGTATAGTTCTCAATGCTCCAGACCTTGGGCAGCCCGGACGAGAATATCTCCGCCTCCGGCTTAAACGACGTGATGACAAGCCAAGCAAACGGAGCCACGAACAGCAGGCTCAGGAGAACCAGAAGAGTGTAGACCACACTCATTCGCATCTTGCGGCTTAGGGAGGCCGAGCGATCGCGCGCGGCTGCTGTCAATTTCCATCCCCCATCGCCCGCCGAAGTCTGTCTTGCACAGCGTCCC
The DNA here is from genome assembly GCA_009885735.1 of bacterium. Classification (GTDB taxonomy): domain Bacteria; phylum Armatimonadota; class Chthonomonadetes; order Chthonomonadales; family CAJBBX01; genus VFKD01. The sequence continues at coordinate 1,835 of VFKD01000032.1, read as the reverse complement.
ACTCTCTCCCCACTGGGGGCCGCTCAACCAGAATGTCCGAGGCTCCCCACTCGTCGAGTTCGTGGAGCGCCGCATAGAAGCTCGACATGTATCCGCTGCTATCCGCAGGCAGGCGCAGCAGCCGTAAAGAATCGCTATCCGGCAGATCCGCCGGGCCTAACAAGATTGCTCCCACTCTACCCAGGCTGTGGCGAGCAATCTCCGTCCGCAAGGCAGACTCGTCCACGACCAGAAGCCTCGCCTGCGGAGCATAATGCAAGCGTCCCATTCCTGGCGATTCGTCCGCGTCGCCCGCTCGACGGGCTGCGGACTCTGAAATGCCGCAGCCTGCGACTGAGACGCCAAGCGCGGCCTCAATCTCCGCCGCACTCACCAGACCCGGCCTCAAGATGACCGGCACTCCCCCAGTTAGGCGCACGACCGTCGATTCCATTCCGCCTGCCGACGGTCCGGCATCCAAGACGAGATCGATCTTGCCGTCCAGGTGCCGCCGCACATGCTCCGCCGTGGTTGCGGATACCCGGTTCGACGGGTTCGCGCTCGGCGCGGCAATGGGCACTCCGCTCGCCTCGATGAGCGCCCTGGCCACAGGGTCCGATGGGACTCGGACTGCGACCGTGGGACCGCCTGCCGAAACAACGGCAGGCACGCCCCCTGCGCGCGCAAGGACCAGGGTGAGCGCTCCCGGCCAGAATGCGTTTGCTAGAGTCTGTGCCTCCGGCGGCCATTCAGAAACCAGGGCCTTGGCCTTGCTCGCCTCTGCGGCATGCACGATGATCGGATTAGTCGCCGGTCTTCCCTTGGCCGCGAATATCTTTCGCACCGCGGACTCGCTCAGCGCATTTGCACCGAGCCCATACACCGTTTCGGTGCGGAAGGCCACCAGACCTCCCTCACGAATGACCCGTGCTGCCCGGTGAATTGCCGGATCGGACGTGGAAGCCTCCCCTACCATCAGGTACTCGGTCAGCATTGCAGCCCAGCGCCCATCAACCGACCGAAGGCGCCTTGCCGTAGACCGACTCCTGCAAGCCCCGAATATAGCCCACGGCAAAGAGGCGGCCCAGGCTCGAGTAGCCAGGGTCATCGTTCTCCTCGCCCAGCATGGTTGGAACGTGGTCCGGCCTCAGTACGCCTGTCACGCCGGTCTCGGAGTAAGCCTGAAGACATGCCCGAAAGTCGGTCGGTCCCTCGTCGTGAAAGGTCTCCTCAAAGGAGTCGACGTCGCCGCGAACGTCTCGCAAGTGTACGAAGTGGATACGGCCCTGCGACCCGAACTGGCGAATGACCTTAGGCAGGTCGCGGTCCATCAGCGCGAAGTTTCCTTGGCATAGGGTGAGCCCATTCATAGGGCTCGCATTCATGTCCAGCAGCCTCTGAAAGTTGTCCACGCTGCGCATGATGCGGCCAATGCCTCGGATCGGCGAGCGGGGAGGGTCATCCGGATGCATCGCCAGCTTGACTCCGGCAGTTTCGGCGACAGGAATGACACGCTCAAGAAAATAAGCAAGGCTCGCCCAGAGCTGTTCCTCGGGTACCTCGCCCACTTCGGTCAGCCCCTTCGCCTCCTCGGTGTCGTGGCGATATCCGGTCACCACCGCGCCGCCGCGCGCAGGCATCGCGATGTGAGTTCGAAGCCATCCCAGCACCGCCATGAAGTTGTAGCAAACGACCGGTATGCCGAGCTCGCCCATGGAGCGAAGCATCGTGCAGAACTGCTCGATCTCCTCGTCACGCCCAGGCCGGCCCAGCCGCGTCTTCTGCATGGGCGGGCTGGATTCGATGACGGCCACCTCCAGTCCCGCCTCGGCATACTGCTCCTGCATCCGGCGAAG
>VFKD01000703.1 GCA_009885735.1 bacterium | reverse complement strand
TTCAGCGCCGGTACCGCAGGTTCGCGAGCATGGACCTACGGGACAGCCTCGGAGCGCCTACCCACACGCAATCAAACACAGCACCAGCCTACACACTTCGCTCCCTCAGTATCTCCCGAAACAGCTCATCCAAGGGTGCAGCCCGTGACGTGCCGGAGTTGATTCGAACGCCCGCCGCGGTCCACCTCTCCATCTCCGCCTCGATCCAGGCGCTGATCGCCTCTATTCGCGGACCTGAGTCCATCTCACCGCTCTGCTGCTTTGCCGCCAGGAGGTCGTCGATAGAGCACAGCACCTCTGGGTCCTTGATGAGCCGCTCGACCAGCTTTCGGAACTCCGTGGGAGGAGTTCCAAACTCGGAATCGACCCACCTCGCAGCGAGCAGTGGCCTCAAGACGTAGAGGTACTTCTTGTGGCGGATGGTCTCTCCCAAGAGGTAGTCCTTGTAATTGCCGCGCGCCATGGCGAGGTAGTGGTGGGCAATGGCAACAGGCGAGCAGTACGTCCGAGCCATCTCGCGCAGGCGCTTAGCAAGTTCGCCGCGCTCAAGGTAGACCGTAGGCGAACCGAGCCACTCCAGGAGGGGCGGATTGGTCTTGCGGAAGAGCTGGAGCGCCTTGCGCAGGTCCCAGCCGCTGAAGTCTAGGTCGCCGTCGAGTGGCCGCTCAATGACGTCTCGTCCCGGCTGAATCGTGAGGTATGAGTCTACGGGCCGAGCGTAGACAAACCTCACGTCGTAGTCGCTGTCTTGCGAGGCGAATCCCCACGCACGGCTGCCGGATTCGCAGGCGTAGAGGATGCGCACGCCCTCGTCGGCCTCGATCTTGAACAGCGCGGCGAGTATCTCTTCTCGGGTACACATGCGGGATATGTTGTACCTGGCGAGGTGGAGGATTTGCTGCATGCAGATCGAATGCTCGCGGCGACCTGCGCACACGAGTGCATCCGGACCCTTCAACTCCGCTTCGATGCGGACTAAGCTCCGTTCACGGTGACAGGTTCGAACGGCACGGCGCGGGATGGGGCCTGCACCCTACAACCCGCCGCATTTGAATAGATCAACATTGCAATCAAAACGCCAATGTAGGGCTGGGGCGCCGTCCCCTGCCGTGCGTTTGCCGTGCCCTTGCCGCGCCTTTGTCGTCGCTTGTTGTCTCTGTTGTCCCTGGTGTCTCTGTTGTGGACTGCGTGGACGCTGTGGACTGAGTGGACCCTACACCCCCAGCTCCACCACCGAATACGACCGCGCAGGCAGCTTGAAGGTCATTCGCGCGCTCGCCGCCGGGGTCTCCAGCTTCTGCGGTACGACCTTGCTGGGAGCGTCGAACGTGTTCGCCGCCTTCAGGTCGGGGCCGGTGATGGTCTGGCTTGCCACAACCTTGGTGGGCGCGGCGTCGTGCCAGGTCACGGTCACCTCGCGCTCGTTCTGCAGGTCTCGGTTCAGCAGGAAGAGCGCCATCTTCTTTCCTGGACGGTCGAGCGTGCCGATTGCATCCACGTAGCCTGCGGGACCCAGGTCGCGCACGTCGTAGCGCGGGCCGTCCACGTGCAGGTCCAGCACTTCCCCCTTTGCATGCTTAAGCGCCCAGACATATGGGAAGTAGATCGTCTGCCGCAGCAGGCCGCTCTTGTTCGTCATGATGGGAGCAATGACGTTCACAAGCTGTGCGAGGCACGCGAGTTTCACCCGGTCGGCTCGCCGCAGAAGGCTGTTCACGAGCCCTCCTACCAGAAGCGCGTCCTCCAGGTTATAGACCTCCTCGAGCAAGTGGGGCGCCTTCTCGCGGCGGCCATTTCCGTCCGTCGCGCGGTACCAGACGTTCCATTCGTCAAACGAAAGCCACAGCCGCTTGCGCGAGCGAAGCTTGCCCTGCACGGTGTCGCAAACCGCGGCCACCTCCGCAATCTGCTTCTCGAAGCTCAGGTTCATGGCGACGAACTTTGTGCTGTCCTTGCCGGTCTCGCCCTCGTTGTTGAAATAGCGGTGCAGCGAGAGCGCCTCCACCTCGTGGTAGCACTCCTGCAATACCTGCTGGTCCCACTCAAGGTAGGTGCCCATTCCTGGCCCGCTGGAACCGCAGGCGACAAGCTGAATGCCTCGGTCCACGAATCTCATTTGCCGCGCCGCGTCGATGGCCTTGCGGCCATACTCCGTGGCTGTCATGTGGCCTATCTGCCACGGGCCGTCCATCTCGTTGCCCAGGCACCAGCGGCGCACGTTGTGCGGCGCGGCGTAGCCGTGGGCCTTGCGGAGTTCGCTCCATTTCGTGCCTCCGGGCTGGTTGCAATACTCCACCAGGTTCGCCGCATCCTCGGCGCCCGCCGTACCGAAGTTCAAGCCCAGAAGGGGTTCGGTTCCGGCCAGCTTGCACCAGTCGATGAACTCATTCGTTCCGAATTGATTGGTCTCAATCGAGTTCCACGCGCGCTCAAGTACCGTAGGACGGTCCTTCTTTGGGCCTACTCCGTCCAGCCAATGGTAGCCGGAGACGAAGTTGCCGCCGGGGTAGCGCACGATGGGCACGCCCATGGTGCGAATCTCTTCAGCCACGTCCTTGCGGAGGCCGTTTTTGTCCGAGAGGGCGTTGCCAGGATCGTAGACTCCCTCGTAGATGGCTCTGCCCAGGTGCTCGAGGAATGAGCCGAAAACGCGCGGATCGAGCGGGGCAATCCTGCGTTCTAGGTCGATGGTCACGCGAGTCGGCCCACGCTCACCCACCTGGGCCAGCAGGCCGGGAGCGGCTGCCATTGCGCCGACCGTTGCCGCGCCTTGAATGAACTTCTTTCGGTTTATCCTGGCCATGGGAGGGGTGTCCTCGAAATTGGATTAAATACGGTCTATTTGAGAACTACGCGATATTGTTATGCTGAGCGAAGGTTCAGCCGTTCCGAACCACTAGCCTGCCCTGAGCCTGTCGAAGGGTCGAAGCATCTGGGCGGATCAAGATGGGCGTGATGAGACCTTTCGACTTCGCCGCGATACGGCTGCGGCTTCGCTCAAGGTGACATGTGTTGGCCGCGATGCGGCTGCGGCTTCGCTTGATGTGACAAACTTTGGCGCTGAGAGCATTCAAGTTCGCGCAGAGCACAACCGCCTCCTGCACACCTCGCCGAGCCGTGGTACACTCTTATCTATCATGGCGCGGCTCTTTGGCATAGAAACTGAATACGGAATAGCCGTGGAAGGCAAAGGCGCGGGCGACCTCATTCAGGAGAGCATCGCCCTAGTTCGCTCGTACCGAGGCCGGTTTGCCGACCGGTGGAACTACCGTGGCGAGGACTCGCGGCGAGACATGCGCGGATTCACGGTGGAGCGGCTCTCTACGAATCCGGACGACGCGCAGTTCGACCTGGCCGGAACGCCGAAGATGGGCCATGCCGAGGAGCGCAGCGACCGCGTGCTGCCGAACGGCGCAAGGCTCTACAACGACCACGGCCATCCAGAGTACGCCACACCGGAGTGCTGCACGCTTCAGGATCTGGTTGCGCACGACCGCGCAGGCGAGCGCATCCTGCTTGAGTGCGCCGAGCGCAGGGCCGAGGAGATTAAGGGCGAAGTTCACCTCTACAAGAACAATACCGACTATCACGGCGCGAGCTACGGCACGCACGAGTGCTACTTGATGAACCGCGAGGCGCCCACGGACACACTCATTAGGGCGCTTGCCCCGTTCCTGGCCACCCGTCAGATATTCGCGGGCGCGGGAAAGGTCGGCGTGGAGGTGGACAGGCGTCCGGAAGTAGGTTTTCAGCTTTCGCAGCGTGCCGACTTTATGAGCGTAGTGGCCAGCGTGGACACCCTACACAATAGGCCGCTGGTGAACACGAGGGATGAGCCGCACGCCTCGCCAACCAAATACCGGCGCCTGCACGTAATCGCCGGCGACGCGAACATGAGCGAGTGGGCCACCGCAATGAAGGTAGGTACAACGGAGCTGACGGTTCGGCTCATCGAAGATGGGTTCTGCCCAAAGGTCTATCCGAAAGACCCTGTCGCATTAGCCAAGAGCGTGTCGCGAGAACCCTCGCTTGGCGGATGTATCGAGGTTGAAGGCGGCCAACGGCTCTCCGCCATCGAGCTTCAGCGGGTCTACGCCGCCGAGGCTCGTGTACGATTGGCAGGCTCGTCCGCCGACGCCGACTGGACTCTGGACGAATGGGACCGCGTGCTGGACGACCTAGAAACGGACTGGACACTCGTCGCGGATCGCGTGGACTGGGCCGCCAAGCGGATGCTGCTCGAGCAGTTCATGAAGGCTGAAAGCCTCACATGGCAGTCGCCCATGATGCAGAGCCTGGACCTGGCCTATCACGACATTGACCCCAGTGCGGGACTCTATTATGGACTGGAACAGTCCGGCGGCATGAGGCGTATCGTAACAGATGAGGCTGTCGCTTCCGCCCGAACCTGTCCGCCGCAGAATACGCGCGCGTTTCTGCGCGGACTCTTTGTGAGGCAGTTTGCCGAGGAGATTCACAGCGTCGGGTGGAACGGTATCTCGTTCAGATATGAGGGCGAAGACTGGCTGTTCGATATGAATCCCCTTGTGGGAGAGGATGTCGCCGCGCTGAACGAGAAGTTCGCAGGGGTAGAGACGTTGGCGGATGCCGTGCGGGTCATTCGCTCGCGCCGGGCGCAGGCGTCACCAGCATAGGGGCGTTCTCGCGCAGAGCCGCAGAGGCGCTGAGAACGACACAAGCCGTGCGTAGGGATGGGGCTTGCCCCGTCCCGGGCCCTTCTCCCCCTTAGGGGGCCGGGGAATGTCTTGCCCTTCTCCCCCTTTAGGGGGCCGGGGGGTGTCCATTGGGAGGTCTCAAATGATTACGAAACTTGAAGAGAGAATTACGCGACCGGTACCCACCGCGCCCGAGCGCAAGCCCGGCGGAGATGGCGACGGCCCGGCCAAGCCGAATGTGGACAGGCCGGATTCATCCGACCTTCTGAAGAGAATGAAGCGGGTCGACCCGGATGCCGCCCGACGCTATCGCCAGCGAAGCGGGCAGTAACGAATGACAGACCTTCGCACCCTGCTCGAAGCAAACGGGGCGGGCGGGCGGACCGTTATCGCGCCTCCCTCGTGGCCTGCCTCCGACGGGGTGGACGCCTCTGGAGCCATACACGGCACGACGGTGATAGCCGTCAAGTACAAGGGCGGCGTCATCAACGTGGGTGACCGACGAGCAACCGCAAACTACGCCGTGATGTTTGATCGCGCCGAGAAAGTCCTGCCGATCGACGACTTCACGCTGCTCGCCATTTCGGGCG
>VFKD01000462.1 GCA_009885735.1 bacterium | reverse complement strand
TGTGCGTGCTGGGGCGGTCGTTTGCCATTCGGCAAATGACGAAGTGGGGCATTCGCTGCATCCTGGCGCGCGACCTAACCGACACAATGTACAACCCTCGCATGGCCCCAAAAGTGCCACACGAGAAGGGCACCGAACTTGTGATTGAGCACATCGAGAAGTATTGGTGCCCAACCGTTCTCTCGAAAGACCTCCTGAAGGAATGAAGCGCGTGTGGCTGCACTTTCCTGCGGCGTCACTCGCAGCGGCGCTGCTCACGCTCGGCGCGATGCCCCAGCAGACGTCACGCGCTCTCTTCGACCGCAGAATTCTGCCTCTCCTGAAAGCGGACAAACCCTCCTCCTGTAGCGAGTGCCATCTCTCGGGCGTAGACTTGAAGGACTACATTCGTCCCACCGAGCAAGCGACCTTCGCTGCGCTTGTCGCGGGTAAGCTGGTCGATACAAAGTCGCCCCAGAAGTCACACTTGCTCGACCTGATTCGCAAGGCGACCCCTCGAACTCCGCTCCTCACTGCAAAGGCCCGCGATGCGGAGTACTCTGCGTTTTCCGACTGGATAGCGGCGGCAGTCCGAAACCCTGCCCTAAAGCCTGAGCCGGGCACAAGAGAAGCCGGTCCCAAAACTGCTCCTGCCCTGGTGCGCCACGCCCGCCTGGACCGAGTTGTGGCATCGTTCGAGCGCAACATCTGGAGCCAGCAGGGACGCTGCATGGGCTGCCACACCGAGGGCCGCGCCGAAGCCAAGGAGAATGCACGCAAGTTCGGCGAGAGAGTGCAGTGGATGGCCTCCGACGGCGCCGCCGAAACGATGCGCCGCGTCATCGCCCAGGGCCTCATCGACCTCAAGAAGCCGGACCAGAGCCTGCTGCTCCTCAAGCCTCTCAACAAGGTGGCCCACGGCGGCGGGGTCAAGTTTCTGATGGGCGATGCCGGCTACAAGCAGTTTCGAGCCTGGATCGAGGACTACTCCGCCTGCGTGCAAGGCTCCTATCGCAGCGCAAGCGCTCTGCCTCAGGCGCCCTCAGAGCGGCTCATCTACACGGACTCGATCTTCAGCCCGGAGCAGACCCCCACGGAATGGGGCGACAAGCTGCTGCGAGTTGACCTGCACGCATGGAACCCTGCGCGAAACGAGTGGAATCCCGTGTCTATCGCTACAGGAGACAGAGAGGTGAGCGCACAGGCGCGCACCACCAACATCTGGCTGTGGAAAATCGAGCGCAACGCGGCAGCGAAACCTGATATGCGCATTCCCGAGGGCAGGTACCTGCTGAAATACTACTGCGACACAAAGGACGAGCTCAACCTTGACTTCAGGACGCCCACGGATTCGGCGGGATTCTATCAGGGGTCGCAGGAGATTCGGTCGGCCTGGCCCACCGGCTTCGGCGCGAGAACGAGTGTGAGGGTGAGCACCAAGTAGACGCGATATGCCAACTCGCGCACGCCTGGTCCCATAGGTCCCATAGGTCCCATAGGTCCCATAGGTCCCATAGGTCCCATAGGTCCCATAGGTCCCATAGGT
>VFKD01000042.1 GCA_009885735.1 bacterium | reverse complement strand
TGCTGCCAGCCGAGCCCCAACAAATGACCCTGCCATTCCGAACCCTCCTACGAGGGCTATCGCCGCAGGGTCCGCTTCTTGACCAGGGCAGCCGGCCGTCCGGCAGCGCATAGCCGCCATGAGCGCTCCAATGAGGCTCACCGCTCCCACTACGAGAAGACTTGTGGGAAATGCCGAGCTGACCGGCACGTTCGCTCCGAACACGAAGGCAGGAAGCGCCAGGATAGACCCTCCCGAGCCCAGTGCGCCGAGCGCAAGTCCGGTGAGAAGTCCAAGGAGCGGGAGAATGAGGTCGGATTGAGTCATTAAGTATTGAATTTGCTGGGGTCGGACCCAGGGCAGGCAAGGCAGCCTGCTCCTGCGAACGGACTGATTACCTTATCTGACGCAGCCATTCGGTCTACTTTGCAGGCTTGCGGATGGCGCTCTTTGGGTAGGCAGAAGCCCATGCATACCAGCGGCTGCGAACGAAATCCAGAGGTGGAAGGACATTGCCCTTGAGTGAACCGTCGATCGCCTTGCCTGCAATGTTCCAGACAGATCCGGTCTGGTCGTCCACCCATACCCGAGCTCCACTAACCTCCTGTACGGTGAACGTCAGCTTCTTGCCATCGGATGCGGGAGCATAGGCAGCAGCGACCTTCGCGGCCGGCATGCTGAACACTACTAGGGGATTCCCACCGATCTTGTCGTGGACCGCTCCGGACCCACCATTGAGGACGGAGTACGGATAGGCCTTCGCGCCCTTCTCCATTGAGACGCCTAGAACCAGCGTGTCCGCAGGCAGGCGGCGCTCTTGGGCAACTGCTACGGTGGCAAGAATGTTGGCGGGAACGGTGAACTTCGCTGGAGTATTGCGACTGACGTAATGTGCGCCGAGCTTGGTGTCTTCCTTGAGCACCCATGAGGCTGGATAGAGACCCTTCCACGCGCCCCATGAGATGATCCAGCTCGAAATCTTTGCCATCTTCTTGCCTGTGAGAGGACCGGAGATGCAAGCGCCGGTGAGCTGAGACCAGAGGCTCTTGGTCTGCCTGTCTCGCAATACCGGGTAACCATTTTGGTGGCCGGCGGCATCGAACTGGTACTCCTTGCCCTCTACCTTTGGGTCGAACACCTGTCCGATGGCCGTATCCGGGTCGTATGCCACCACGATGGCGGGACCGCCCAGGTGGTCATTCACCACCTTGTGGTACGCCATCATTCGCAAGGGGTAGGCGCACCACTCCTTGTTCCTCTCAACTCCCAGCACTTCGTCGCCGGACATCTCCGAGGTCGCCTCGGGTGCCTTTACGCAGTCCGGCGAGTTGAGCGAATAGACTTGAATGTCGGTTTGTGCGAACGCCGCGAGAGCTAGCACAGCACCTATCGCGACCAAGCAATGTTTTGTTCCGCGCACTTGTTTCTCCATGATGCGCCCTTGTGCCGCACCTCTTTCGAGTTCCATCAGTATCCCCAAATTCCTGCCAAGAAAAAAAAATGCACTCCAAACGGTGAGTTGGCACGGGTTATGCACTACAAGAATTACGAGCTGGGCTTCCCAATGGACAGCCCAAGCCTACAAGGAGAATTCACAATCCGTATGCTCTCTCGTCTTATGGCCGTAGTCGGCGCTATCGCTGTACTGGGGGCAGGCCTCGAACTCAGCGCAAGCGCGCAGGTCGACGTCAAGATCTACAAGACTCTTGGCTCGTCCGCTGGTGGTGGCACCCCGTATTCCGACTTTGCCGGCTCGTTCGACTCGCCGGACATCAAGTTTGCCACAGACTTCGCTTATGCGTGGCATCCGTTCGGTCTGTCAACGTACGGGGCGCTAATGACCGGACTCTTGAGTGTCGCTGCGGATGGGACGTACACGTTTGGCCTCGACTCCGACGACGGCTCAATGTTCTACGTTGATGGTGGTCTTGTCATCGACAATGGTGGTCCGCACGGTCCTTTGCTCGTCAGCGGCAGCACGTTCCTCACTGCGGGAACCCATCCCTTCAAGGTTGAGTTCTACGAGGACTTTGGGGGCCCGGGCGGAGTGGACCTCCATCTCCCTGGAGGCGTGGCCTTCACGGCGGTTCCTGAGCCGGGCTCCATAGCGATGCTTGCCGGCGCTGGTCTTGCCGGTCTTGGCATCCTCATTCGCCGACGCCGCAAGTAGCTCAAGTCCCATAGCCATTCTGTACCTTGCCTGCCTGGCTGACGCCGGGCAGGCATCTTCAGTTTATGTGAATGGAGTGCGGCGGTCATTTCCTACTTCGCAAGAGAGACGCACACAATCTCCTTGTCGTTGCGGACGTAGACGCTGCGGTTCGCGAAGGCAGGATGAGTCCAGACTACGGTGCGACGCTGCGCCACCCCTGTGGGTTCGATAACCTTCGCTCGGCTAATCTCCGTATATCCCGTCGGCGTGAGCTTAGCTACGATCAGCTCGCCCTTCTCGTTGAAGAGGAAGAACCTGGCTGCGTTCTTCACGAGGAAGGCAGTGGCCCAACGGTCGCGGCCGTTTGGATTGGCGCCTGTTGCCGAGTAGTTCTCCCAGAGGCGGTCGCCGTTCGATGCGTTCAGGCCTCGAAGCTGGCCGTGGCTGCAGACACCATAGACAGTGTCTCCCTCCACGAACGGCGTGCTGATAATCGAGTGAAGGCTGTCCGTGCTGAGTTCGCTCTGGCCCTTGCGCCTCCACACCACGTCAGCGGCAGGCCGGTCGGCCGCCAGCTTTAGCATCATCGAGCCGTCATAAAATGAACTGATGAACAGTCGATCTCCCGCGTGTCTGGGCGTGGCGAGCGCGAGGCCGCTCTGAGCGCGGATGGGTAGCTCCCAGAGAATCTTTCCGGTCGCCGGTTCCAGTGAGGCAACGGCTTCCGGATGCCAGACGATGAGTTGGCGAGTACCTCCAGCGGTGACGATGATCGGCGAACTGTATCCAGGGCCATGGCTTCCGGTTGCCGACAGCGCCCTCCACAGCTCTTTGCCCGTGGACTTGTTGAAGGCTACGATGGCGCTTCCGGTTCCGCCTACCAGGCAGATGAGCCTGGGTCCGTCCACCAGCAAGTTTGCCGAGAATCCCCAAATGGGGGAATCGACGCCGTAGTCCTTCTTAAGCTCGCGGCTCCAGGCCGGAGCCCCGGTTTTGACGTCGAGGCAGACAAGCCGCCCCTCAGCACCGAGTGAGTAGACCTTGCCACCATTTACAGTCGGCGTTGTCCGGGGTCCGGCAGGATAGCTGATCGTGTAGGCACAGTCATACTCGTGCTTCCAGAGGACCTTGCCATCCGCCTCATTGAGGCACAAGATGCGCTCGGTGCTTGGAGTGTTGCCGCGAGAGAAGGGATTCTCGGGGTCTTGAGCGCCCGCCTTCAGTATCCTATCGGTTACGTAGACCCTGCCGTTTGCCACAGCTGGACCAGAGTATCCGCCGCCGATAGGTGTTCGCCAGCGCACTTTGGGTCCACCAGGCGGGAAACTGCTAAGCAGCCCGGTTTCGCGCCACACTCCGTCGCGCTGTGGACCCATCCACTGCGGCCAGTTGTCCGCGCGCACGGCTCCACCGGCCAATCCGAACAAGGCGGCAGCAAGCACTGCCACGGCACCCATGCGTTGCATCGTCTTCATGTGGTTATGCGACCTCTCGTCTGTGCAGGCTTTGGCATGGCCGGATTGCCGTATCCGGCACTTACTTCGCGGCTATACAGTACAGGTGTTGATGTCCTCGCAGGAAAAGGTCTTTGCCAGCAACCGCAGGCGAGGCGTCGATGCGGTCGTTCAGCGTGTTCGTGGCTACTACCTCCAGCTTATCGGACGTTTTTAGCACAACGGTGGCCCCATTTCGGCCCACCAGATAGACCTTGCCGCCCGCGCCCACAGGCGAGGCATAGACTCCTTGAAGCGCATCTAGGCGCTCCGCGCTGATCAGCGGCTTTCCGGTCTTTGCATCGAAACAAGAGACGATGCCGTTGTTGTTTCCAATGAAGTAGAGCCGCCCGTCGTACAGAAGCGGCGACGGTACGTAGGGCGTGTTCCTGTTGTGGCTCCAGGCGATTGCATCGGTTCCTGTAAGGTCGCCTTGCCTGCCCAGGCGGATAGCGAGGAGCGCATTTCCGCGGAAGCCGCTTGTAGCATAGATCATTCCGTTGCCCGAAACGGGCGTGGGAATGGTGTTGGCAGTCATGCCCGCGCACTCCCAAATCTGCTTGCCCGAGGCGAGGTCGTAGCTGCGAATACGGTTTGTCGCGGCAGTTATGGCTTGCGTGACGCCGCCGTGTGTAACGATGAGGGGAGTCGACCAGCTCGTATCCTCGTCGCGCCTCTGCCTCCAAAGCTCCTTACCCGTTGTCGCGTTGAACGCCACGATAAAGTCGTCTCCCTGGTGGTCCCAATTCACTACGACGGTGTTGCCGTGAAGGGCCGGAGAGCTTCCCTCGCCGAAGGAGTTCCTGGTCTGCATTCGGCCCAGGTCCTTCGACCACTTGAGGTTGCCCTTCATATCGAAGCAATGAAGTCCGCGCGAACCAAAATAGGCGAAGACGAGCTTGCCATTGGTTACCGCTGAGTGAGAGGAGAAACCGTGGTCGGGATGATGCCCTTCGTGGGGGATCTCCTGCTTCACTATCTTCTGCCAAATGGTCTTGCCGGTCTTGCGGTCCAGGCACGCCAGCGTGAAGGCATAGGGTTCGGTGGGCTGCATGGACCCGCCGCCGAATCCGCCTCCACGACCTCTGCGGCCACCAAATCCGCCGCCCGGTGGAGGTGGAGCCGGCTGTGGGGCAGGCGCTACCGTTGGTTTCGCGCCCACCGGAACCGCAGACTGCACGAAGACGAAGTTGTTCCACACGACCGGAGTTGAGGTTCCGATTCCCGGGAGCTTCACCTTCCACCGAATGTTGGTGGTCTCGCTCCAGTTCGCAGGCGGGTTGGCCGTGGCGGAGCCGCCGCTGCCGAGAGGGCCGCGCCACTGTGCCCAGTTTTCTAGTTCTGGCGCGGCTGCAGGACTACCTGCGCTGCTAACTAGGTAGATTGATGACGCGAGGGCGCCCGTCAATACAAGGCGTGAAACAACCAATCGAGACTTCATGCGTTTCCTCCCGAGGAGATCATGCGGTGTGTATGGAGATTAAGACGTCACAACGTGAGTCGGCAGCAGTGCAGAAGAACAGAGTCATGTCAGTTGTTCGGACGGCGGCTAGTAGAGATGGTTACACTCTGACGTCACTTGGACGCGAAAGCGTCGAACACCCGGTCTGTGACTCCATTGCGAATCCGGGGCGCATCGGCCTCCGGCTTCGGCACGCCAGTGGAGATAAACGCGAGAGCGACGCCGGACTCCGGATCCGCGACGCCGATAACCGTGCTAATTCCAGCGTGCCCGAAGATGTCGGGAGACGAGCGGCTTCCGAACCCAAACCATGCATGCGTGCCGTCGGCTGCATGGGTGCCGCGAATGAGTGGGCCAAGGCCCCATGTGCCGTGAACAGGAGCCTTCCCCTGGTTGAGGTCTGCTGAAATCTGCGCTTCGTACTGCACTGTGTGCATCTCCTCAAGGGACTTGGGGCTAAGGAGCCGCTTGCCGTTCGCCATTCCATTCTCAAGGTGAAGATTGAGGACTTTCAGCATGTCCTCGAGAGTGCCAAAGCAGCCGCCTGCGGGATGCCCGAGGGCGCCGGAGATGCGGTAGAAGTCGCCATACTTGCCGAGCTTGGTCAGTTCATCCGGCTTGGGCTGAGGAGTCAGTGCGAGCTTGCGGCCCGATTCTGGAATCTCGAATGTGAGTGTCTTTGTCCGCAGAGGTTTGAAGAGTCTCTCGCTGCAGAGCGCCTGCCAGGACTTGCCGGTCACTCGTCGCGCTGCCTCGGCAGCCACGAAGAGGCCCGAGAGGCCGTGGTAGGCGCACTTCGAGCCTGGCTCCCACTCTACCGAGGCGGCGCACGCCGCCTTCACTGCCGTGTTCCACTGCTCCTCGTTCCCGACCGCGCCAAGCGGGACCGACGGAATTCCTGCGGAATGCGAGAGCAGATGTCGAATCGTGATTTTCTCCTTGCCGCCTCCCGTGAATTCGGGAATGTACTTCGAGACCGGAACGTCGTAATCCAGATGGCCGTCCTGGTGCAGCATCACGATGACGGTCGCGGAGACCAGCTTCGAGAAGGAGTAGAGCGGATGCAAAACGTCCGCAGTGAGGATCTCGGATGCGGTTTCGTTGCTGCAATAGGTTCCGGCATATCGCTCATAGACCTTAAGCCCTCGCCGAGTAGCGCGCACGGCTATTCCGGGAACCGATCGTGCTGTAATCTCAGAATCCATGAACGAGTCGAGTTTGGCAGTGGGCTTCTGATCGGCAAGCAAGGGTGCGCTCCTCATTGTGGTAACAGCCGTCGTCATCGCGGCCATCGCTCCGA
>VFKD01000183.1 GCA_009885735.1 bacterium | reverse complement strand
TTCAGGACGAAGGCGGCAACCCCATCCCAGGACGCACGGTAAAGCTGCGCGTGTGGCAAGGAGCAGGACAGAACGAGGCAATTACCGATGCGCGGGGACGCGCGGAGATCGAGATTGTGTGGGATTCACTCATAGGCAGGCGCGCCGAGGTCTGGAGCGGCGAACTGGGTCCGGTCAGGCTGGGCAAGTAGGCTGCCTAGGTAGCGCGGGTTGTGACTAGTCCGCGCAGGCGGACTTTGCAGTTACAGCCGCGTACTTCAGTGCGCGGAACAAGCGGCCAACATCTCCCGGCAGTCCACTCATCCAAACGACAGTAGGCTATAATGTCCTCAACTCCGCACACCAAAAGGACCGTTCATGCAAGCACTTACGCCCAGCCAGATAGTGGCTGAGCTGGACAAGTATATCGTTGGCCAGCGAGACGCCAAGCGAGCTGTGGCTGTGGCTCTTCGAGACCGCTATCGACGCTCACGGCTCCCAGACGACCTTCGAGACGAGGTCATCCCAAAGAACATTCTGATGATTGGCCCCACGGGAGTGGGCAAAACAGAAGTTGCTAGGCGATTGGCCGGACTGGCCAGGGCACCGTTCATCAAGGTTGAGGCCACCAAGTTCACTGAGGTCGGCTACGTAGGCCGTGATGTGGACTCGATGGTTCGCGACCTTACTCAAGTGGCAGTGCGCATCGTTGAGGCGGAGCGCTACGCCGAGGTCGAGGAGCAGGCTCGCGAGCGGGCAATCGACCGCATCGTGGACATCATGCGTCCGGCCAAGCGACGGAACAGGCCGGACGGCGAGGAGCACGACACGGCGGACATGTTCCGGCAGGCGTTCGGTTCATTTTTCGGCTCGCCGGCGGCGGCTGCCACCGAGAATCAGATTGAGGCCGAGCCCGAAGCCGAGGATGAGTCCCGGCAGAGGGCGAGAATGGAGCGTATTCGCGCGAAAGCTCGCGAGCAGATTCGCTCCGGAGCGCTCGACGAAGAGAAGATATCCATCGACGTAGAGCAGTCTCAAACCCCCTTCGTTCAAGTCTTCTCGCCCCAGGGCGTGGAAGAGATGGGCCTGGGCGATCTTCAGAGCGCCTTGGGAAACATGGGAAACAGGGGCAAGAAGCCGAGGCTCGTGACAGTGAAGGAAGCTTGCAAGATTCTCACCCAAGAAGAAGCGAAGAACCTCGTGGACCACGACTCAATTATTCGCGAGGCGGTGGACCGCGCCGAGCAGACCGGCATCATCTTCATCGATGAGGTCGACAAGATCGCCGGTCGCGAGGGCGGCAGCGGCCCGGACGTCTCCCGAGAGGGCGTTCAGCGCGACCTGCTTCCAATCATCGAGGGCTCCACAGTGGCCACCAAACACGGACCGGTGCGAACGAATCACGTGCTCTTCATCGCCGCGGGCGCGTTTCACG
This sequence comes from bacterium, assembly GCA_009885735.1. Taxonomy (GTDB): domain Bacteria; phylum Armatimonadota; class Chthonomonadetes; order Chthonomonadales; family CAJBBX01; genus VFKD01. Next base: position 1,512 of record VFKD01000183.1, on the reverse strand, counting down.
TCTCCAAGCCGTCCGACCTGATCCCTGAGCTGCAGGGAAGACTCCCCATTCGGGTCGAACTTGAGAGCCTCACCGAGGCGGACTTCATTCGCATTCTCACCGAGCCCAGAAACGCTCTGGTGCGCCAATACGTCGCGCTGCTGGCCACCGAAGGGCTTACGATCGAGATCACAGAGTGCGCAGTGGCAGAGATTGCAAAGATAGCAGCGCAGGTGAACCGCCAAAGCGAAAACATCGGCGCACGCAGGCTGCACACAGTGATGGAGCGGCTGCTTGAAGAGCTCTCGTTCGAAGCGCCGGATATGGACGAGAAGTCCGTCCTCATAGACGAGGCGTATGTCAAGGACAAGCTGGAGAAGATAGTTAAGGACGAGGACCTGAGTCGCTACATCCTGTAGCGCTGAGAGAAAGACTGATCCATGAATCGCGTGAACCGGGCGTTTACCCTCATTGAGCTGCTCGTCGTTATAGCAATTATAGCGATACTTGCGGCGATTCTCTTCCCTGTCTTCGCGCAGGCCAGGGAGAGGGCTCGCCAAATTAGCTGCATGTCGAACAGCAAGCAGCTCGCGACGGCTAGCTACATGTATGTTCAGGACTTCGACGAGACGCTGATGCCGGCTACGAACTACGCGACTCCCACCGATGTTCCCTCGCGCATCTGGCCTGCTGCCATGGCAGGCTACGTCAAGAACGAAGGTGTCTACGCCTGCCCAAGCGCGGTGAACGTTCAATTCGCGGCAAACTGGGCGCTTCGGGGCTGGTCCCCCATTGGCTACAACGCCATGACCAGCTTCGATCCTGCCGGCGTGGAGGCGCCAACGTCTGTCGCGAGCTTAGCCCTTCTGGATGAGTCCGCGCGAACGGTTCTGTTCGCCGAAACTCCCAGCGGACCCACCGTGGACAAGTATCGCGGATACGTGTTCGACCCCACCCTCGGCAAGCAGAACGCGGCAGATCCGCGGCTCTCGACTCCGCTAACCGCCGATATCGACCTCGTGGCCGGAAGTTCGCTGGGCGCGCCGCTTCTCAAGCCGGTTTACTGTCGGCACTTCAGAACGGGCACGGGAATGGGAACCGCAAACCTCGTCTTCGCGGACAGCCACGCGAAGGCCCACTCGGCAAACTCCATCCTCGGGCAGCAGAATGGCGCCAACTTGATCTGGAAGTTCCGGTAGCCGCCGTGCGCTCCGCGCTCTGGGTCTACCCATGGGATGTGCTCGACGAGGGCGCCGAGGCAGTGATCGGTCGCATCTCCGAGGCCAATGTGGGCGGCATCAGCCTCGCGGCAGCCTACCACTCGCTGCGAGCGCTCTGCCCACACAATCCTCGCCGTGCCGTGACTCATGCCGAAGGAGGAGTGATCTACTTTCGGCACCGCCCAGAGCACTTCGAGGAGGATTCTCTCCTTCCCGTCCCAAGCACCCTTCTTGCTGAAGATGATCCATTCGAGAAGGCATGCTCCGCAGCAGCACGGACAGGAACGGCGGTGCATGCTTGGACTGTCGTCAC
>VFKD01000492.1 GCA_009885735.1 bacterium | reverse complement strand
CTCGCCGAATATCGAATAGGCTCGTCTTCGATGGGATCGTCTGGTCGGCCGCCGAACGAAGCTGCACCCAGCGCCAGGGCGGACAGGCACGCCGCAACGCCGACAGCCACTCTTCTCGATCTGCTCATAGGGCCACTCCTTTGTGGTGCGCGTGAGGGTCGCTAGTCCCTCACCTAACTATACGATTTTGGGAGCGCCGTGGTTGTAAGTGTCGCATCCGCGAGTGGACTTTGTTTCACGGCACGGCGCCCTGAGCGCAGCGCAGGCGGGTAGTTCGCTGTGGTCGTAATGCTTCGGGTCGGGCTGCGTCACCTGCCTCGCGTTCATCCAGTAAAGGCGGCCGAGTGCCCCGGAGCGCGGGCGTCCCGCCCGCCACGTGTCACCTGCCTCTCATTCCTCCGGTATGGCGGGCAGAGCGGCCTGTAGTGCGGTAATTTGCTCTTTCAGTTTCGGTATTTTGCGTGTCACCGTGGACCATACCCGGTCGAGCCTTACTCCCATGTAGTTGTGGATCAGCACATTCCGTAGGGCCATTGCACCTCGCCAGCTTACTTCAGGGTGTGACCGGCGGAAATCCAACGACACATTCTTTGACGCCTCGCCAATGATCTCGAGGTTCCGCAGAACTGCATCCTGGATCATAGTCTCTGTCTCGAACGCTTTGCGCCCATCCTTAGTATAGGTCTCGATCTTGGCGATACACTCTTGAATGTGTCCCAAAAAGATGAAATCGTCCTTCATATCGGAGTGGCCTCACCCAAAATACGGTCCTTTAGCAGGCGATGAAGGCTGTCCGAGATGACTATCTGCACCTTGCAATGAAGGGCATCCTTCACGTCTTCCGTGAATTCTCCAAGATCCCATAGACACCGATCATCATCCATATCCACCAGCAGGTCCAGGTCACTGCGCTCAGTGTCCTCGCCGCGCGCAACAGAGCCGAAGACGCGCACGTTGGTTGCGCCGTAGCGTGCCGCAATCTCCAATATCTGGTCCCGCTTCGCGTTAAGCGCGAGAGATGGTCTCATTCGTCGATCTTCCTTGGCACGAACAGTACGCAACACACCTAATGTGTCCATTATACCATTGCAGGCAGCCCCAGGCCGGTGTTCTCAAACGCATCGCAATCATCTTGGCCCTGCGGTTGAAACCGCGGCTGAGGACGTCACAAAGTCCGCCTTCGCGGACTGTTCCGTCAATCCACGAAGGTGGATTTAGTGGTCTTTACAGCCGCGACTTTAGTCGCAGGTTCACCAGTGATCGTATTTCATCACGCTTCTAGGCCGCTCCCGGCACCCGAAGAACCGCAAGGACAATTGTGCCCATGCCCGTTGACTCCCGATGGGGCCTATGCTAGACTGGCGGCCTGTCGGGGTTCGCCCTTCCCGCGCCGCGGAGTGGAGGCAGCAGATGAGCCGCATCTACCCTCAGATATTCGGCTTTGTGCTTTTGTCCGCTCCCTGTGTCTTGCATGCGCAATCGGGAGCGTATGTCGGCTATCGACTGCCGGCCTGGGCCACCCTCTCGTATGGCGCTCTGGCCGCGCTGGCGATCGTCGCAGTCACCCTCGCGTGGTTTCGAGCCAGGCGGACGTCACGCACGGAAGCAGTCTCCGCCCGCCCACTCATCTTCACTCTGGGAGCTTTGGGCATCCTGGCGAGCCTCGTTCGGTTCTTCAGCCTGCCGTCGCCCGAGGAGCAGGCCATGCGGTCGGGCTCGGCGCGGGCGGAGCTTGGAGTTGCAACAATAGTCGGCAGGCTGCCCGAGAGTGAGCGCGTGGCACAGCTTGAAATCTACCTGCAAGACCCGAATCCAGGGCTTCGATTCGCCGCCGCAAACGCACTGCAGGACCAGACTGGACCCGCTGCCGCCGACGCACTAGAACGCGCCTATCTGGACAACTCGTCTACGGTGCGAGAATGCACGCTTCAGGGGCTTAAGCGCATTGACCGTGCTCGTGGCCTCAAGGCGCTCATCCAGGGCCTGAAGGACCGAGACTCCTTTCTGCGCGAGACCGCGGCGCTTCAACTCTCATCGGCCATACGCATGAAACAACGGGAGGAGGACCTGCCCCTCGTTCCCTTCCTAATGGCATCCGTGGACGACAAGAACGAGGAGGTCGCGCTGACCGCAATGCACACACTACGCAAGCTGACCGGCGTGAACATTCGCGTGTCGCGCATTGCGCCTGAACCCCAGCGCAAGCAGACAATGGCAAAGTGGAGGGCCTGGTGGAAGGCCCAAAGCAACGGCTGGCCGCGGAAGGCTGAGTGGGATAAGCTGGGACCACGGCATCCCGAACGACTGGACGAAGCGCCGCCTTATCGAATGCAAGACCTGGACGGAACGGAACACTCGCAGAAGACCCAAAGAGGAAGGGTTACTCTTCTTTCGTTTTGGGGAACATGGAACGGCGCGTGCAGAAATCAGATTCAGCCGTTAATAGACCTGGACCGAGACTTCCGTGCAGCTGGCCTCGACATTCTAGGGCTCACTCTCAGCGAGTCCAACGGACCCGACGGCGTCCGCACGTTCTGCCGAACGGCAGGCATCTCCTACCCCCAAGCCGTCTGTACTCGCCGCATTCAGGATGACTACGGCTCCATTACAGAGATACCCGTTAGCGTTCTCATCGATAAGCAGGGCCGCATCCGGAGGCGATGGGAGGGCCCGCGCGACTTTGACACGTTCGCGATTGCCGTTCGCGAGCTTCTCGCTGAGTAGCTGAGCAGGGCCTGACGGCCTGCGTGCAGAACAGGTCCCAACCTCACATGACACAAGAACTCATCATCGCAAACCCAGATTTCGCGGCAACGCTCACCACGGGCGCATCGGACCTCGGCATAACGCTTTCACCCGAGCAATGCGGCCAGTTCCTGCGCTACTCAGAGCTGCTGGCCGCCTGGAACAAGCGCGTGAACCTGACGCGCGTCCCCGAAGCGGAGACGGTTGGCCGCCACATTTTGGATTCGCTCTCCGGCGCCAAAGCCATCGATTTCTCGCGGAAGATGAAAGTGCTCGACCTGGGCTCCGGACCGGGATTCCCCGGCCTTGCGCTCAAGATCGCCTTTCCCCAGCTAAGCATGGACCTAATGGATGGCACGGGTAAGAAGACCATGTTCTTGCAAGCCGTGATAGAGGACCTCAAGCTCACGGGAGTTCGCGCCATTCATGCTCGCGCGGAGGAGGCAGCACGCAAGGCTGAGTTCAAGGGCGCATACCACTTGGTGACCGCAAGGGCGCTCGCCCCCATGGACCGCCTCGCATCATGGATGCTCCCGTTCATGATGGTAGGAGGGCGCGGTCTTGCCTACAAGAGCGCGGAAGCAGATGCGGAGATTGCGGCCGCACGCAGATCCATCGCACGAATGGGCGCAAGGATTG
>VFKD01000645.1 GCA_009885735.1 bacterium | reverse complement strand
CCATGAAGTACATTCGGGTGCTGCCGATAGTCGCAGCAGGGCTCTTGGTGGGATTGGCTGGCTGCGGGGGCGGTTCATCCCCTGCCGGTGGCACCGGGCGAGCGAAGCTGACCATCATCTGGCCGGAGCGCAGCCGACTCATTCCAATCGCAGCGGAGAGCATCAAGGTGGTGATCTCGCGCGGCGCTACAACGTTCGCGACCAAGGTAGTCCCACGTCCACCTGCAGGCGGAACGACGTCCACTGCGGACTTCACCGGCCTGAAAACGGGTGATATGACAGTCACCGCGACTGCGCACCCGGAGGATGACGGCACCGGAGTGGCTCAGGCACGAGGCACGACCACGGTGACGGTGCTGAGCGCAGCAACCGTAGACGTGACTCTTGAGATTGCCTCCACAATCGACACTCTCACGGTTGGGCCGAGCGGTCCGGCAGTCCTCGTGGGCGGCACGACGCCACTGAATGTGTCTGCCAAGAACGTGGGAGGCAACATTGTACTCACGCTGCCTGGGCAGTTCACGTGGTCGTCCGCAGACACATCTTTCGCGACGGTAAACTTCGCGGGCGTGGTGACCGGGCTGAAGCCAACAGGCGCAACACCTGGCTTCGTCGTCATCACAGCCACAGACACCGAGTCCGGCAAATCAGACACGATAAATCTGGATGTGACATCGCTCACCACTGTGACCGTAACGCCCATCAGCAAGTCGCTCGTCGTCAATACCAGTTTCAAGTTCAGCGCGGCGGTCGCCAGCGCTCCGGACACAACGGTCACCTGGTCGGTAGTCGAGGGCGCCGCAGGAGGATCGGTGGCGGCGGACGGCACATACACCGCGCCAGCCACCCCTGGTATCTACCACTTGCGGGCCACCAGCAGCTACGACAACTCGAAGAAGGATGCGGTCCCTGTGGAAGTTACTGCCGCGCCGCCGTAGCCGCGCGTCGCCCTCGGCCATGAAAACGCGGTCGGCAGGTCTACCTGCCGACCGCTACTATTTCGTGCTGGGATGTAACGATATTGCCCTGCGAATCCGTCACAGCCAGCATCAAAGTTAGCGGCCGATCCTTCGGCAGGTCCGCCAATACCTTGTTGCCCTCGATGCGAGCTGGAAGCGACTCCCACTTCCTCTCCTGCCACCTTCCGGTGTCCGCAGTAAAGTAAAGATGCGCCTTCAAGAGCAGACGAGCACCGTCCTCCACTGTAACGGACGCCGTGCCGTCGCGCACAACCATTCTGCCGAGCTTCGGCAGCGGCAGTCCGCCGGCCAGCACGCTGTCCACAAACGCATCCACAATTGGGAAGGTCCAGATGTGCCCATGAGGCAGGCGAATCTGAACTGAGATCGAGCGAGGCGCGCGCACGCTTTCGTATGAGCGCTTGTAGCTGTCCATGGGGTAGGCGAAGTCGTTGGTGCCATTGAGAAACAGGATGGGGCATCGAACCTTTGGCAGGTAGGAGGACGGGTCGAACAGCCGAACCCAGCTCTCCCGCAGCTCGGCGGGCATGGGGTCAATGCGGTTCGCCTTCCATACGCTGTTCTCGTGCAGGAACCCACAGCCGTAGACCGGCACAGCTACTTTGAAGCGGTGATCGACTCCGGCGATGATGCTGGTTAGGTAGCCACCCCAACTGATGCCCGTCACGCCAATTCGGCTGCGGTCCACCTCGGGCAGCGACGCGATGAGCGAGTGCGCCCGAATGGCAGCCGAGACCGCGTGGTACGTCCACATGTTGCGTGCATCGCTCTCGTCGAATTGCCGAAACTTGGTCTCGTCGCTCTGATCGGGCCCACCATCCGGCGACTGGCCCGTGGGGCTCCGCCCCGCCAGGTCCATCGCGATGGCCGCGTAGCCGCGCTTAGCCCAATGTACGGCCCAATCCTTGAATGCGGTTCCGCCGCCTCCATGAACCAGCACCATCCCAGGAAACGGTCCCTTCCCATCGGGACGAGCGTAGTAGGAGAATACGCGAGTCGGCTTGCCATTGAACGGCTCGCCTTCGTACCTCACTTCTTGCACTAGGCCAGCGCGAGCGCCGAATTCCGCTCGAGGAGCAGCGGAGAGCCTCTGCATGTCCCAGAGCGGCAACGGCTCCTGGGTGGCCGCGGCGCGTATCGCCAGGGCGGACAGTGACGCAAGGGACACAAAGGACAAAAGGGACACATGAAAACGGCCGAGCCAACTCGAGTTGTGGGCAGACGAGAGTGTCATGCGGTTAGCGCCTCTTTCGGAATCCGAGAGTGTACTTTAGCCTCTGCCAAACGTTGAAGACGATCGGGCAGCACGCCGTGTTCGAGATCAT
>VFKD01000258.1 GCA_009885735.1 bacterium | reverse complement strand
CGCCGTTCCGTTTGGTGTAACTGCGGTCGTCAACGCCCTTCGCCCAATAGATGCTCTCATCGCCGGTCGAAATCTCGATGGGAAGCAGTCTTGCCTTGCCGGCGGCTGCGAGGCGAAGTCTCTCTCTGCGCCATGCGGTGATTGCCTGTGTGAGGCGGATGCGCCGGAACTGGTTGAGGCGAGGATGGTTGAACGTGAGCCAAGGCGTATCCGACCAGACGTTCGGCACGCTGAGTCCGAAGCGCTTGTCGGCCCGGTCTCCCATGATCGCGTCCAGGCCAGGGTCGTCCACGTTGTCAGCGGCATCGAACGTTACTTGCTGGTAGGGCAGGTCTCCGAATGTTCCCCCCGCGCCGTCCGCAACGCTCTTTGGCGTGCCCGCCCAGTGAACCTGCATCGCGATGCGCAAAGGGACCTCCGCCTCCTCCGCAAGACGGGCGAGCCGCGCTATTTCTGCCGAATTCTCCTTGGCGTCGCGGGAGCAGAAGTTGTAGAGCACCGCGGCTTGCGCGGCAAGATAGCGCGTGGGAGGAACCAGTTCCCGAATTCGCTTCAGCTGCTCGAGGTCGGTCTGGTAGCCCATCCCAATCGGCGAGACGGGAGCGATGCCCATGCGAAGCCTCGGATCTAGCAGCGTCGTGGCAGGGCGCAGATGAAGGTCCAGAGACCGACCCGGATAGAGGTAGGCTGCCAGGAGGGTAATCGGACACGTGCTGGATGCCTCGGAGCGAACCTCGACGGCGGCGGAGGGGCCGGACACGATCACATCCACGAAGATCGATCGCCTCACGCCCGCTCCGGGGTCGGCCTCGACCATAGCTGCCGCCTCCGCTCCGTTCCACCTCACTTGATAGGCTTGGCGCTTGCCGTAGTCCTTTGGGTGAGTGGCGAAGAGGAGGCGAAGCGTTGCGCGGGCTGGGATGCCAATGGGATTCTTCAGCCTGAATCGGACAGTCCCCTCCGGCTCAATCGCGATGCCACCCACAGATTCCGAGCGCGTCCCCACAGTGGCGCGCTGAGCAACCCTCGTAGCGCGCGATAGGGCGACGAGGTGAGCTTCAAGCGATGCTTGCTTAGAGAACTCGATCGAGTCGAGAAGCAGGGGAGACTCCAGATGAGGCGGATACGGTGTGTTGACCTGAGCAAGGCACAGCGATGCTGCAAGGGCATAGTGCAGCACGACCTACTTCTTGCCGCCGGGCTTCTTCTCGGGCGGCTCCGGCAAGGCAGGTCGAAGGATGCCGTTTGGCGTGAACGCTTCGCGCGTAATGAGGATAGAATCGATGGCGAGGTTGTAGCGGTCGGCCGAAGGAGTTCGGTCCAGCACCCGGAGGGTCAGGTTATGGCTGCCCTTCTTGATGCTGACCCTTCCCAGCCTTGTCCAGACAAATCGGTCTCCGAGGTAGGCGGAGCCCACCAGCGCGCCCTCACTCGCGTTGTGCGGCTGCTCAGTGTCCACAACCCACGCAAACGGAGACGTTTGGCCGCCGGGAGGAGTGGCCGCGATCCAAACGGTGTACGAATCGTCCGCAGGCACGGCGAACTTCCATTGTGCCGAGTAGCCTTCGCGGGGAGGCTTAGCCGTGGTGCTCAATTGGAGAATGCGTCCTCCAGAGGCAGGCTCCAGGCCGAGAGCATCCGTGAAGGTATGCGTTTCCGCTGCCTCCGCCTCAATCCACGTATAGGGCTTCATGAGCTCCACGATGCCGTTCAGGGCTTGCGCCGCCATCATGTGAGCGGTAGTCATCTCCTTCAGCTTGTAATGCACGTCGGCGCGATCCATCTCGAACTTGAACTCGAGCGCAGGCAGCTTCAGCGCGGTTGCCTGCTCCACGAGATGCTTTAACTGCTTCAGCGAGTCCTCAACCGCCTCGATTGGGAACACGTCCTGGCCGCCAGTGCGAATGATGCGAGGTGTCTCGTCCAAGATCAGTGTAACGGTCTTCTTCTTCACGTCCGCCTTCACGTCGATTGGCGCTCCGGCGGCGCTGAAGACTCTCAGCAGGCGCACGTCATCGGCGTGGAGGTGAGTTTCGCGCGGGCCTCGCAGCGACCAGATAACGAGCGACTCGCCCTCGGGCAGGGTGATGGTGTAGCCCAGGTAGGACGAGCCGAACACCATAGAGCGGCCCGCGGCGAGCGACGGGACCATCCAGACCCCGCGTCCGCTTACAGCTCCGGGCTGAACGATGCCTGCCGCGCTCTGGGGGAAGGGAAGCAGGACGGCTGGGGCTGTTCCCGTGGTTCCGTCGCGTGTGACGCGCTCGGAGTACTCCTTGAGCCATGCGAGCTGCTCGGGATGGTTCGCCAATTGAACGTGCGCGTTCTTCTCCACCGGGAGCGCTTGGAGAGAATCAACATAGAATCCTCTGGCTCCAACGCCACGGAGCCAGTCGAGATCGAGAAACATTGCCTGCTTGGTGTCGTAGCCGACACTCGTTTTAGAGGCTGGCGGAGCATCCATTACTTCAGATACGAGGCACCAGAGCGTGCGGGCTGAATCCTCTACCTGGCTGACGGCGGAGCCTGCGCCGCGGGAAACCAGCGAGGAGCCTCTGCCATAGACGCTGATGGCCAGACCATCGAATCCATCCGTCTTCTCCGGGTTTACGAAGATTCTGTGTTGCGCGGTATGCGTGTATAGGACTGGCACATTCGCTACCTCGCGCTTCAGAATGTCCGAGATTGCCCGCATATAGTAGCGAAGCCCCTCATCCCTGCAGTCGCGCAGGTCCGACCAGAAACGGGATTCGTTGCCTACCTGATTGCGCTTTCCCGTCGTGCCATCAACGAGGTACGGAACACCCTTGGCGTTCGCCCAGAGAGGAAGCATTCCGGCCGCCTGCTGGTAGCTTTTTACGGTTCGCTCCGTAGTGCCCCACGCGGTCATGAGGTCCTCAATCGAGGTGTATCTGCGCGAGAGGAACGCCTCCCATTCGAGCTTGAATGCCGGAGAGTCCGGCACGAGTGAGTCTGCCTCACCGCCAAACCCAATGCGATCTGCGAGGGGATCCAAGAAAAAGCGCAGGCCAGGGCCGAATTTGACTGCCGCAAGGGTCTTCAATAGCTTGTCGCGATAGGCGTCGAAGCCGGTCCAGACGTCCGGCACCGAGCCCTCGTTATCGACCGGAAGCGTCTTTCGCGGATAGAGAAGACCGATGACGCCAACGCCCAGGTTCGCCTCTGTGGTGACGATGGCGACACCGCTTTCTATGCGGGCTGCACCTTCCTTGATAATCGCCGTGCCGTCGCGCTCGTCCACGAGTACATATCGTGCTGAATCCGCGCCGGCTGCATCCCAGGTCACCTCTGCGTCTGCGGGAACGTTGAAGATCCGGTAGGTGGTCGGCTTTACGACCGTTCCGCGAAGTGGAAGGTCCACGCCCTTGCCGAAAGAAATGCCGTACCGGAGTCCTTGGGAGTCGAGGTAGTCGATGAGCTTTTGCCACGCTGCCGATGAAGAATCGACGACGGATCGACGGGGTGAGATGAGAATGTCGCTAACGCCTGCCGCCTTGGTCGCATCTAGCGCTGCCTTGTCTGCAAGCCAGTTGGCGTCCGTGTCGCCTATCTCAATGATGCGTGGGCAGAATCGACCGCCAACTGGAACGTAGACCTGTCCGTCCCACATCAGCGCGTGGCCTGGAGCAACGCTCCATCGGTGTTCGCGCCCTGCGCTATCCGTGAACGAGCCGCCGCTCGACGGCTTCTGCGCGTGAGCATGCGAGATAGCTACAGCCGATAGGGCCGCGACAACGAGGCTTCTAAATGGAGCAGAGCGCATCGGTTTTAGTACTCGCTGATAGGTGAGAAGTAGATGACGGTCACGGTGTCTTCCAGGGATACCTCGGGTCCGTACACCCTGCGAAGAAGCTGCAGGCACTCTTCCTTCGTTCGGAACTCCGGATTCTCCTTGCTCACGTCTCGCGGAGAGATGTCCGCGACGAGCTTGACTTCAACGCTGTCTAGGATTGCGCTGAACAGCTTCTGTCGTTTGCCGAAGCGCTGACCAACCGTAACCCAGACCACCAGGCCCGCGACATACTTGTCGGTTTTGTCTCCAAGGCGAATCGTGGCGGACTTGCGCCCGTTTCGCAAGACCTCCTCGTAGAGTTCGGTATAGAAGTTGAGTGCATACATGAAGAGGGTATCCAGGGTGCGGGGCAGCGGGTTCACACAGGTGCGGCCCGAGCCAACGCGGTAGTGTAACACACGGCTGGGCGTTCGTCAAATTGAAGCGCCTCGTGCGGAAGAGAGTTTGGACAGCAGGACTTCCTGACGTTAATGTGCTCACCTGTCGGCTTCAAAGATTCTACTCGGTGGAAGGACGTTAACTATCGATCGCCGAACGCTTCCTGGGACACCGCACTTAGATCGAGCCGCACGGACCGTTCTGTCGGTGGACCTGCGCCCCTTATGGCGAGTGCATGCCACCGCTTCCGCAGAAGGAACCAACATGTTGCCCCTCCGTCAATGCTCGAGTCGCATCCTCGGCCCGCTCGCCCTGCTGTTTCTGTCTGCTCGCGGACAGGCGGATTATATCCTTACCGAAGCGCGGATACCCGTGCGGGACGGCACCCATCTCTACACACGAATCTACAGGCCGGACAACCACTCGGAACCGCTTCCGTTCATTCTGCAGCGCACTCCGTATGGAGTACGAGGTGAGCGTCCCGAGGGCGATTACCTCGGTTCCTTGGCGAAGGATGGATATGTCTTTGTCTTCCAAGATATCCGTGGTCGGTTCGATTCTGAGGGGACGTTTGTGATGTGCCGTCCTCCCCGGGATCGATCGAAAGCTGGGTCCACCGACGAGGCGTCGGATACATCCGACACCATTGCGTGGCTCCTGACAAATGTACCGGGTAACAACGGCCGGGTGGGAATGTTGGGAATCTCATACGACGGTACGCTGACAGTGAACGCCGCCGCAGACCCTCACCCAGCCCTGCGCTCAGTATCTCCCCAGTCGCCCGCAATGGACATGTGGATTGGCGACGACTTCCACCACAACGGCGCCTTTCGGCTGAGCTACGGCTTCGAGTACAGCTCGATGATGGAAGGTTCCAAACAGCTCGAGCGGTTCAAGTTTGACAAGCCGGACACGTACGACTGGTATCTGAACCTGGGATCACTGTCCCGAGTCAACGAGAGACATCTTCAAGGCAAGATTCCGACTTGGAACGACTTTGTGGCCCATCCAAACTACGACACCTTCTGGATGACGCGCGCCCTTGCTGGAAGTCTAGGTGAGCCGAAGATTCCCATTCTCAACGTCACTGGCTGGTGGGACCAGGAGGACTTCTACGGACCCCAGATCGCCTATTCCACATGGGAAAAACGCGATCGCAAGCACCTCAACTACTTGGTGATTGGTCCGTGGAACCACGGTGGATGGTCCGGAGGGGCGGGAGACCGACTGGGCGACATACGGTTCGGCAGTTCCACTGCGAGGTACTATCGCGACGAGATCCAGGCGCCTTGGTTCGCCTATTGGCTCAAGGACAAGGGGACAGGCTCCTTTCCAGAGGTCCGATCGTTTCGCACCGGCGCCAACAAGTGGAAGACCTACTCCTCGTGGCCACCGCGCGACGGAGTGCGGCGACGCTCGCTCTACCTGGGCCAGAATAGCGCACTCTCGTTCTCGCCTCCCGCCGAAACGAGAGAGGCTTATGACGAATACGTTTCCGACCCAGCTAATCCGATCCCGTATCGCGCTCGGCCAATTCAGCCAACATACGGCCCAGGCTCGCAGTGGTTCACGTGGCTGGTCAGCGATCAGCGGTTCCTGGCGGACCGCATGGACGTGCTCTCCTGGAAGACGGAACCGCTCGCCGAGGACATGACGATAACCGGAGAGGCCACTGCTCGCCTCTTCGCATCAACAACCGGCACGGACAGCGACTGGATCGTCAAGCTAATCGATGTCTATCCCGACGCCGACCCGGCAGAATCCAGCCTCTCCGGTTACCAGCTTATGGTGGCGAACGAGGTGTTTCGGGGCCGATTCAGAAGGAGCTTCACCCATCCCGAGGCGATCCCGGCCGGAATCGTTCGCGACTATTCTTGGAGCCTGCACGGCATGGACCACACATTTCGGAAGGGTCACCGGATCATGGTGCAGGTTCAGAGCACTTGGTTCCCGCTTATAGACCGGAACCCGCAGCGGTTCGTACCGAACATTTTCATGGCATCGGAGGCGGATTTTCAGAGCGCCACGCAGCGGATATATCGGACGAAGGGCTATCCATCAAGAGTGGATGTGTCGGTAGCAACGGAGGGCAAGCCATAAGTGATTTCGATCTTGGCTAAGCGGATTGGGTTGCCACACTCGACCCAAACTGCTACAATACGCTGCACGAGGATCGCGATGCAGCCGCCGCGTGACAATTCTCGCGCCACGATGCGGTTCCGAAAGGAGCGTCCCCGCGTGCCGACGCGCCGCTTACTGTCGACCTCTTCATCTGCAGCAAATCTCAGGTTGATTGCCTCTACGGCAGCTCTTGCGTGCGCCCTTGCGGTGGCTCCCGCTGCAGGGTACTCAAGGGAGAACCCCGTAACTCGCCAGCCTGGTGCGCCGACCCTTGGAGCTATAAGCGCTATCTTGGTTGATGCGGAGACCGGGCAGGTTCTCTTCGAGAAGAATGCGGACGCGAGGCGCCCGCCCGCAAGCACTACCAAGATAATGACGGCGACGCTCCTCCTGGAGCGCACGCTGCCGTCCGACATTATTGTTGCGTCCAAGCGGGCAGCGGAGACCGAGGGCAGCTCCCTCAACCTCAAGCCTGGAGAGCGAATTAGCGCGAAAGACATGCTCTTCGGCCTGATGCTGCGCTCGGCAAACGACGGCTGTGTTGCTGTGGCCGAGCACATCGCCGGAACTGAACGGGCTTTCGCCGCCGAGATGACCAAGAAGGCGCGGTCCATCGGCGCCGCGAGCACTACGTTCAGAAACTCAAACGGCATGCCGGACCCACCCAATGTCACTACCGCGAGAGATCTCGCAACCATGGCGCGCTATGCAGCCCAGTATCCGGCGTTCAACGAGGTGACGCGCACAAAGTACCGCGCGATTTCAAGGTCTATCAACAGCAAAGACACTCGCCTCACGAATCAGGCCAAGATCCTGTGGCGCATGCCGGAGGCAGATGGCATCAAGACCGGCTACACTACTCCTGCGGGGCGATGCTTCGTTGGTTCCGCCACTCGAGGTGGCTGGCGTCTCATCAGCGTTGTTCTCCATGCCAAAGACAAGGAAGCCGAGACGGCGGCTCTTCTGAAGTACGGCTTTGCTCAATTCGAACGCATTAAGCTGGTTGAGCCTGGCACAGAGTTCGGATCCGTGCGGATTCGAGATGGCGAGCAGCCGAGTACACAGGTGGTTGCTGACGGGGCGCTGACATGGATTAGACGACGCGGTTCGAAGGACGAGCCAACTATTCGGGCCACTCTACACTCAGAGATTGTCGCGGCGCCGTGCTTGATGGGCTCCAAGGTTGGCCGCCTAGATGCTATTGTCGCAGGCAGAACTGTTGTGAGTGTCGGGCTGGTCACCGCGTCGGCTGCAGCGCTTTCCAGTGCGGCCCCTTCGAGTGGCTTTTTGGGCGGACGGCAGGCAGCGTTCGTGCTTCTTCTGATAGGATGTGTATATGCAGCAAAGACTTCAAAAGATTCTCGCCGCCGCAGGGATCGCCTCAAGGCGGCGCTGCGAGGAGATTATCTCAGCTGGTAGAGTAAAGCTCAACGGCGTCGTCGTTTCCGCGCCGGGCACTCTGGCAGACGCCGATGTCGACCGTATTGAGCTGGACTGCAAGCCGCTGAACCATGAGCCGGACAAGGTCTATCTGGCGATGAATAAGCCGGTAGGCTACTTCACGACCGTCAAGGACAAGCATGCTCCGCGCAGCGTGATGCAGCTTCTCGCGGGGTTCAGCGGACGGGTCTACCCGGTTGGCAGGCTGGACGCAAACTCCGCGGGGCTCCTGCTGTTCTCCAATGACGGAGACTTCACATATCGGCTGACCCATCCCAAGCATCAAACCCCAAAGACTTACCGAGCCGTGGTTCGAGGTGAGGTGAGCGCGTTTGCTGCCGCCGACCTTGCCTCGGGCGTCGTGCTGGAAGACGGCATGACAGCTCCCGCGCGCGTGGAGTTCGTCGAGTACCAAGAAGAGCAGAACGTGACCGTGGTGGATATCACGATTCATGAGGGTCGCAACCGCCAGGTGCGCCGGATGTTCGCGTCGGTTGGATACCCGGTCCTCGCCCTGACGCGGATCCAGATTGGACCCATCACGCTTAAGGGAATCGCGCCCGGAACGTGGCGCAAGCTGCGGCCCCAGGAGGTTGCTGATCTCAACCTCAGCGCCGTGCCGAGCTCCGTCTCCCGGCCTCAATGCCCAATCGAGGAGGATATTCCGGCGCAGCAAGAGTTGCGGGAAGTCACCAGCCGGCCTGCACGGGTGAAGGCGGCAGTGGTGAAGCCGGCCACAAAAACTCCCGCAAAAGTTCCCATCGACAAGATTCGGGCGGAGGCCGCCGAGCTTGCTGCTCTGCTCGGTCGCGACGAGAAGCCGGATGCCGACGAGGCGCCATTGGCTGCGAGAAGGCCGAAGCGGAGGCGTGACCCAATCACGGGACGCAAGAGTGGGTAAGGTCCTGGGCTGGAGCTGGTTCTCGATTCTTCTTGGCGTTGTCCTTGCTGCGGCTTCCCAAGAGCCCGCGCGTGGGCAGGAAAGACCAGTCGCAGTGAAGGACGCTCGCGGCAAGACCGTCACATTGGCATCCGCTCCTAAGCGCATTGTGTCGCTCACGCCAGCCAACACCGAAATGTTGTTTGCTCTCGGCTTGGGCGCAAGAGTGGTGGGCGTCACTGCATATTGCGACTATCCTGTGGCAGCGAAGGCGCTGCCGAAGGTGGGCGATGTCAACATCTCTATCGAGAAGGTGCTTGCGCTCAAGCCGGACCTGGTGCTGGCCGGAGCGGCTGCAAGCCGAAAGGCTCTTGACGGCCTTGATGCGCTTCCATCTCTTCACTTCGCAGTTTTCGCGCTCGAACCTACCACTCTTGACGAATCGCTGGCCGCAATTGCCAGTCTTGGAAACCTCACTGGATGTGCAAAGCGCGCCACGATTCTCGTAGCCAAACTCCGTGCCCGAATTAAGGCAGTCGAGACTCGTGTGTCCGCACTCCGTGCAAAGCCATCCGTGTTCAGCGTTGTGCAAGTGGACCCATTGTGGACAGCGGGCTCTGGCACCTTCGTAGACGACCTCATCCGCATTGCGGGCGGCACAAACGTGGGGGCGTCACTGGGCAAGGGATACTTTGCGGTCAGCCCCGAAAGGGTCGTGGCGGCTAGGCCGAACGTGATTCTTGCGGGAGAGGAGTCGTCCAGGCGCATTCAAACCGTTCCGGGACTGGCGACCACTCCAGCGGTGCGCGATAGCCGTATCTACACGCTAGGCCTGGAGGCGTCTCGCCCCGGTCCGCGCCTGGTTGATGCGCTGGAGAAGCTCGCCGCACTCATTCACCCCGTCGGCCGCTGAGCCTAGCCTTAGATGTCCTCGCCTCGCATCGTTCCCGCCCCTTTTGCCCCTGTTCCGGCAGCTCGCAGGACGGTCCCTGTGTTCACCGCAGCGTTCCTGCTGCTCTTCACCGTGCTAGTTCTTGGCGTCTCTCTGGGGCCGTCAGACGTTAGGGTGGGTCCGATGGATGCGCTGCATGTCGTCGCTCGCCACCTTGGCCTCTCGCAGATTCCGGTGGATTCGGTGACCGATTCGATTGTCTGGGACATCCGCCTTCCGCGCGCGTTGGCGGGAGCTTTGGTCGGAGCGCTGCTGGCTTGTGCCGGGCTGGCGCTCCAGGGTTTGCTCATGAATCCGCTTGCGGATCCGTACACAGTGGGAGTGGCTGCCGGGGCTGGCGTGGGCGCGGCGCTCGGAGATGTCTTGGGTATCGGCGCAATGATCTGGGGGCTCGGCACGGTCACAACGGCATTCGGAGGTGGTCTGCTGGCCGTTGCGGCAGTCTATTGGCTCGCCAGGGTGCGTGGGAGAGTGGCCGTTGAGACCCTGCTGCTTGCGGGGGTCGTGGTCGGGTCGCTTGTCTGGTCCCTCATTCCGCTCATGATGTTCCTGTCGCATCGGTCAAATGACCTGCCGAGGCTTCTCTACTACCTCATTGGCAGTATCCAGGGAGCCGACTGGACGCGATCGGGCTTGCTGCTCGCGGTTCTTTGCGTTGTGCTTGTGATGCTCGGTCGCGCAGCGAGAGACCTTGATCTGATGACCGTGGGGGAGGAGAGCGCCGCCTATCTTGGCGTGGAGACCGAGCGAGTTAAGCGCAACATACTCTGGGTCTCCACTCTTGCCACCGCTGCGGCGGTATCGGTTGCCGGTATTATCGGCTTCGTGGGCCTTGTGGTTCCGCACATCGCGCGACGGCTGATTGGTCCAAGTCACGCCCCGCTGGTTCCGCTTGTGGCAGTGTTGGGCGCCTGTCTCGTCGTCTTGGCGGACATCTCTGTTCGTGTATGGCTGGACGAGATGCCCATCGGAGTAGTAACGTCGCTCCTTGGTGCGCCGGTCTTCTGCCTGCTCCTGCGCCAAGGCAGCCGGGAGCTTCGCCAAGTGTAAGCAGCACGCTTTCTGTGTGAGAGTTCGTTGACGCTCACGGTCGTGGGCGCGTATACTGAACCAGTACGAAGTATGCCGGGAAACCTATTGAGGGAGTGATTATGCCGCTTGATGAGATACGCCGCACGGCTGCAGAGATGCAGACGAGAGTAGCCGCAATGGGAGACCATCTTTGACCTGGCCAAACTACGGGCGGAGATTGAGCTTCTAGAAGCAGAATCGGAGCGTCCGACATTGTGGGACGACCCAGAGGCTGGTCAGGCGACCCTGCAGCGACTTGCGAGGGCACGGGAGGCCATCGACCCTATCCAGACCATTGAGGCGCGGTGCCGGGAGATTGTCGAGCTGGCCGAGCTAGCTGCCCTGGAGGACAACGAGGACAGTGCGTTTGAGGCTCAACTCCAGCTAGATCTCGACGCCGCGCGAATTGACCTAGACCGCTTCGAACTCGATAGGCTCCTTTCGGACGAGCACGACGCCAGCAACGCAATCATTGAGATCAACGCCGGCGCGGGTGGGACCGAGGCGTGCGACTGGGTGCAGATGCTGCTGAGGATGTACCTGCGCTGGGCCCAGAGCCGAGGGTTTGCGGTGGAGATGCTTAACGACACTCCGGGCGAGGTCGCCGGCCTCAAGAGCGTCACGTTCGAGGTGAACGGCAGCCATGCGTATGGCTATATGAAGGCCGAGAGGGGCGTACATCGTTTGGTGCGAATTTCTCCGTTCGACTCCAACAAAAAGCGGCATACGTCGTTCGCCTCGGTGGACGTGATCCCCGAGGTTGACGAGGGGGAGCAGATCGAGATCCATCCGGATGACCTGCGCGTAGACACCTACCGTTCGAGCGGGGCAGGCGGCCAGCATGTGAACAAAACGGACTCTGCCGTGCGCCTCACTCATCTTCCTTCGGGCTTGGTGGTGTCGTGCCAGAACGAGAGGTCTCAGCACAAGAACCGCGCATCGGCCATGAAGGTGCTGATTTCGAGGCTGCAGGAGCTGGAGCGGCTGGAGGCCGACGCCAAGATGTCGGATCTGCGAGGCGAGAAGCGGGAGATTGCGTGGGCCAACCAGATTCGGTCCTATACATTCCAGCCCTACACGCTGATAAAAGATCATCGAACCGGGCACGAGACCGGAGACGTCATTCGTACTATGGATGGGGCGATTGACGGCTTCCTCCATGCGTATCTAAAGTGGCATGCCAGAAAAGAGAGCGATTAGTTGAACCGCAAATGGACGCGAACCGTTCCACAACTGATGATGATTGTAGGGCTCTCCCTTGTTCTAGCGATCGACATCAAGGTGGACCTAGACACGTCTACGGTGAAGACCGAGGAGAACTTGCTCGGCTCGCTGCTCGCCGACTCGGTTCGGGCTGCTGACAAGTCCGACGTGGCCTTTGTGCCCGCGAGCGCAATTGCCGAGGTCTCATTCAAGAAGGGGCCGGTTCAGCCCGAAGCGCTTGGCAAGGTGATCGACCATCCGGAAGACACCGTTTCAATCGTTCGGCTCTCCGGCGACCAGATTCGACGAGCGCTCGAACACGGCCTCGCTCTGTATCCTCAGAAGAGCAGCAGTTTTCTGCAGGTGAGCGGCATCTCCTTCACGGTCGATTCGTCCGCACCGAGAGAGAAGCGCGTGAGTGGGTTGAAGGCCGGCGCTGCGCCGGTCTTGCCGGAGAAGTTCTATTCGGTTGCGATGCCGACGCCAATTGCAGAGGGCGCACTGCTCTTCCACAAGATTTGGGCGCCTGCGAGTGTTGAGAAGGAGACCGGCATCACGCTCAAGGATGCTCTCACGAGACATCTCATGAAGGTTCGCGAGGTTGGAACGAAAAGCGAGGAACGCATTGTATTTCGCAAGACTTAATAACACCCGGCAGGTCATTGCTGCGCTTCCGATCCTCCTCTCGGCGGGCTGTACCGGCAACGCCAACCCTCCAGCCTCGGCATCTGGTACGCCTCTCGCTGTAACGGCGAGCGCTCCACAGCGGGCCGTGGCGCCAAAGCTGTTTGACCAGAAGCTAGCGTGGCAGCACCTCCTCAAGCAGTGCGAGTTTGGTCCGCGCCCGGTGGGTACGGACGCGCATCGTCGGACCAAGGACTATCTTCTGGCGGAGCTTGCAAAGGTGGCGGACCGTGCGTACACTCAAGACTTTACGTACAAGAACATGCCCCTTTGGAACATCGTGGGCGTCTTCAATGCGCAGGCAAAGCGCCAGGTGCTGCTCTGCGCGCACTGGGATACTCGACCAGTGGCCGACCAGGAGATCGATCCCGTGAAGCGCTCTAAGCCGATACTTGGAGCCAACGACGGCGCCAGCGGAGTTGCGGCACTTCTGGAACTGGCAAGGGTCTTTAAGCAGAAAAGGCCCGACATCGGTGTCGTGATCGTATTCTTCGATGGCGAAGACTACGGGAATTTCACCACGGACCAGGGTGTCTTTCTGGGCTCGAAATACTTTGCGAGGAACCACCGGGAGTACAAGATTGAGTACGGCATCCTGCTGGATATGGTGGGCGACAAGGACCTCCAGATAGATAGGGAACAGAACTCGGAGCGACTTGCCAAGAATATAAACGACAAGGTCTTCAGTGCGGCCAAAGACCTGGGATACAAACAGTTCGTAGACTTTTCGCAGACCTTTGTCATAGATGATCATATACAACTCAACAATGCCGGTATTCCGTGCATCGACCTGATAGACTTCAACTATGGCCCGTGGCACACGCTCGACGACGTGCCTGCCAACTGCAGCGCCGATTCGCTTGGAGCGGTTGGGGCGACTGTCGCGGAGGTGATATACCGCGAGAAGCCGTAGCCTGCCTGGATTCAGTCGGCGAGAGTGTACTGCAGCCGGGCAAAAGGAATGAGAGAGATGGCTTGGTTACGTCGCTCACAGCGACCAGATGGCGAAGTGGCCGAAGACGACCTGAAGCTGTGCGCGCTCTGCAGTTCGCTGAACCTGATCTCGAACACTCACTGCTTCGTATGTGGCTGGCACGGAGTCTTCTCGCGCGATACGGTGCATCTCACAGAAGCCATGGTTAAGTTCGAATCCGAGCGCGGGCGTATTGAGGTGGACTTGGTCACCGATCCTCAGAAGCGTCACGGCCTCTTGAAGCTGGAGCAGCGCGGCGGCATTCGGGAGTGGTTTGCGCAGGCTCGGCAGTGGCTGTTCGGGTAGCGTATTGCGTGTTAACGGCACGGCCTGGGGGCGATGGCGTCTCACTCTCCATCGTGGCACGGGCGTCCCGCCCGTGGACGTTCACACGCCCAAGTCCAATGTCGCAGGTCGAATCCAACCCTGTCGCACCAACCGCTTGACCCCCGTTGGCCGCCATGTTATACTTGCTCACTCAGCGCCTCACGACGGGCGATGCGGGCAAATTGGAGCGCTTAATCGCTCCACCAACTTACCTGGGTGGCCGGCATGCAGGACGGCAGGGCGGCCATTTGGCCGGATCCCAACACCCCTATTGGCTGCCTGCCTCGCGTGTTCTCCTGCACAGGCTGGATTTCCGTTCATGGAGAATCAGATGTCGAAGCGCATCTACGTTGGGAGCCTACCGTACAGCACCACGTCCGAGCAGCTAGAAGAGCTGTTCAGCCAGTATGGCAAGACAGTTGAGGTTGCCATTGTCACAGATCGCAGCACAGGTCAAGCCAAGGGCTTTGCCTTTGTTGAGATGGAAAACGACTCCGAGGCAGACACCGCGATCCAACAGCTCAATGGGCAAGAGTTCGGCGGCCGTTCCCTCATGGTAAACGAGGCGCGCGAACGTGAAAAGGGGAGTGGTGGAGGCGGAGGCAGGCGCTGGTAGCACCGATTGACGCGCTTGCCGAGCTGGTCGCGATTCCCGGCCCACCGGGCCGGGAGGGTCCCGTTCGCATTGCTGCGGAGAAGCATCTTAGTTCACTTGGGCTAAATGGCACGGTGGACGCCCAGGGAAATCTGCTCGTTTGTCTGGGCCCCGCCGAATCTCGCTCTCAGCAATGTCGGGTTCTGGTGACGGCGCACCTGGACGAAATTGCCTTAATGGTCTCGGAGGTGCTCCGAGACGGCTCGCTTCGCGTTGTCCCGCTCGGTGGGCTCCACCCATGGAAGTGGGGCGAGCAGCCTGTGGTGATATTGCCAGAAAACATGAGTCTGTCCGGCATCGTTTCGTTCGGATCGATCCACACGACTTCGCCGATCTCCGCTGCCCATCACGCGCGCACCGGTCCCCTCACGTGGGACCTTGCGAGAATCATCACGGGCCTGTCGCCTGCGGCGCTGGCAGAAGCGGGAGTTCGCCCTGGAACTCGCGTCTGCCTTGCTCCCGAGCGCAGGACCGTCACGCGAGTTGGCGGCTTGGTGGCATCCTACTTCATTGATGATCGAGCTGACATTGTCGCGTGGCTTCTGGCGCTTGCCGAGCTAAAGGACACCTCGCTGAACAAGCAGGTCGTGTTTGCGCTCACCGTGGCCGAAGAGGTGGGCGGAAACGGCGCATCGTACATCATGTCCGGCATGCGTCCAGACTACTGCATCGCTCTAGAGATCGGTCCATCCGTACCCGAGAGTCCGTTCCAGGTGGACGAGCAGCCCACAGTTTGGGTAAATGACAGCTATGCTGCCACGGCGGACGACGACCTGAACCTGGTGGAGGCTGCCTGCGCACGACTTGGGCAGCGCCCGCATTGGCAGGCCCTGTCGCGCGGAGGTTCCGATGCAAGCTGTGGCGCTTCTCGCGGGCTCGTCGCGCGTCCAATCACAATTGGTCTGCCCGTGGAGAACTCCCATGGCTGCGAGGTGATGCACCCAGATGCTCCGATGGAGCTTGCCCGCCTTGCAGCGGAGTTGGTTCGCGCCCTCGCCTCATAGATTGCCATAGAGCTGATTGCGCAGCACAATCCATACGCCCTGAGCGCGCACCCGCTCGTCCAGAGCCTGTCACAGTCGTATCGTGGCAGAGTCGAAGGAACTCTAGTTCGGAAAGCACCGATACATGTCGATCCCCAATGCGAGGCCCACCAAGGTCCAGAGGCTCGCGATGACGTAGTCGCCCAGAATCAGGCCAAGAAAGAACGGCAGCGCCTTGCGGTACGCCTCCATTCCGCCAAGGCGCAGGATGAGCCACTTCGCCAGCCAACCCAGGAAGAACGGAAACCAGAGCAGGTCCGTGATGAATGTGTTGGCCACGGCGTACCCAGCCGGATGAAACGGCCACTTTGCAAGCAGATTGCGCGAAGTCGCCATGCCAATCGTCGCAAGGCCGCCGGCAGCAGTCGCGAATAGTCCCGGGATGTCCGGTCCAACGTTCGACTCGGCCAGGTGCGCTGTGGCCGTCTGAAACGGACCGCTGCCCATTCGGATTCGCCACGGGTTCACGTGGGCCGTAGAGGCGCCGTAGACATAGTAGAGGTGCAGCACCGCCCAAGCGGCGCAGAAGAGTCCGAAGGCAATAGCCGCCACCAGGGCCAGGGTAAGCCTCTTGGGCTCGATGCGGCCTGAATGGGCAATCTTGTAGCCCTCTATCAGGTGGGGGATGGTCATCGAGCGGTAGTCGACGTTGTACCAGGAGTGGTAGGCCAGAACCGCCAGGCTGTTCAGGTTGAAATTCATCGGTCCGAGAGCCCGAGTGACTAGCTCCGGCGCTGTAATCCCAGGCGCGAAGTGCCAGGCGGTTCCAACCTCCGCGCGAATTCTCGTGAGCGCCAGCATATAGGCGCCGAATACCACGAAGAGGAGTGCCGAGGAGATGAGCGGCAGCCCTCCCCACCAGGCGAAAGCGACAGCTCCGCCGAAGGCAGCAAGAACGCCAAACACGGCCAATCGCTCAGGCATGCCTTCGGATTTCGCCTGCGAGGAACTTCTCCGGAAGGCGTTCGCAAACGCAGAGCTCAACGGCTTGCGGGCCGCCCAGAGCGCCAGAAGTGCAAGGCATATCCAAGCTCCCACCCCCTGCTCCTGGCTGTAGGGCATACGCGCGCTTGCGCTCGACGACCCACCTGCGCGATAGCCCGCAGCCGTGCAGTAGACCTCCAGCGCCTTTCGCACGAGGTGGAAAAACCACGAGCTGAACGAGACCTCCGTCGAGAGCAGGAACGACAGGCCGATGGTGTTTGGGTGGAAGGCCAACGGGAAGTAACCTACGGCATTCCACGGAGGCGTTGTGATCGCGGGACCAAGGTCCAGCGGTCCATTCACCGTGGGCTTAAGCGGGATGAGAGGCATCGTGGGGAAGAGCCAGTTCAAGTTATTGATGCTCTGCAGCACTACGGGGATGGCAATCCCGATCCAGAGTGCGCGGTTTCTGAGCCCTCCCTGCAGTCGCTCGGGCTGCACCGTGAGCGCCAGGGGCAAGTAGGTGATAGGAAAGTTGAGCCGCTCCGACTCTATCCACTGTTTTCGAATGAGCACGGTGAAGCAGAGTGCTCCGAGCACGAGCAGCATGAGCAGACCGCACCACACCAGGACGGGAGGGATCCACGCTTGGATATGCTCCCACTGATAGAGCGAGCTCTGCCCCAGGTAGTAATTGCGCACGGCCGCCTCGGACCTTGGCGCCCACATCGCAGGCACCGAGTCCGAGAATCGGCTCCAGCGGTCGTTGGTGTACCAGAGCGGGTTGGCGATGGCAGGAAACAGGAACCCAACCATACCGATGCCTGCGACTGAGGAGCCCACTGCGACCAGGACATAGATGACGGCAAGCTCGGCTCCGATTAGCGCTTTCTCGGGGAACCGGCGTTTCACCAGTGCATTGAGGCCGCAGACGAGCGCAAGCGAGAAGATAGCGCCGATAGGAAGCGCGGTGCAGGTAATCTCGGTAGTGGCCGTGCGAATCTCGGAGTAGGCGATCCACCAGCACATCGCGAAGATGAGTATCATCGAGATGGTCACAGAGCGGGCGGACACACCGTTGCGGACCAGATTCTGGGGGAGCGACAT